>NZ_JBGCCF010000048.1:0-25046 GCF_041262385.1 Lysinibacillus sp. RC46
CTTGCTTCCGCGAGTATTCATCTTGCTTCCGCGAGTATTCACCTTGCTTCGCGGGTATTCACCTTGCTTCCGCAGGTATTCGCTCTGCTTCCGCGAGTATTCACCTGCTTCCGCGAGTATTCACCTTGCTTCCGCGAGTATTCACCTTGCTTCGCGAGTATTTACCTTGCTTCCACGGGTATTCACTCTGCTTCCGCGAGTATTCACCTTGCTTCCGCGAGTATTCGCCCTGCTTCCGCGAGTATTCACCTTGCTTCCGCGAGTATTCACCTTGCTTCCGCGGGTATTCGCCTTGCTTCCGCGAGTATTCACCTTGCTTCCGCGAGTATTCACTCTGCTTCCACGGGTATCTACCTATTTCGCTCGACTCACCTTATATAGAAACTTATTTTTTAAAGCGATTACGTGTGTTGGCATAGACAACTACGAAAATTGTAAGAACTATAAAGAGAACGAGCCCGATGATAAATAGCCATTCCGTTTTGAACAGTTCGTTCAGTCCCCATAATAGTAAACAAAAACAGTAGCCGTACATCACTTTGCCCACAAATTTTGCGAGTGCTTTTTCGTTATATTTTTCTTTTTCACTATCGGACATCGTATTGTAGCCCGCTATTAAAAATGCACCTTTTCCTTGTGATAAAACAATCGCAAAGATTAGGAACGGAATCATAATGATAAACCAAACAATGGCATCCATAATGCTCAGTCTCTACTTTCCATTCATAATAAACTGCTGAATGGCTGGCAGTAATTCTTTATGAAGTGGTAATAAAGGGTCTGAATATGTTGCTAAATTCTTCGTACGATCTGCCGGAGCATCTTTTAACACATGATTCATTCCGTCCATATATACAAGCTTGGCATCTGGTTTGCCTTTCTTTAACGTTTCCGCATCCGTTGCAACTACTTGTAAGTCGGTTGTTCCTTGAAGAATTAAAACTCGGCTATTCACTTTTGTTAACTCACTTGCAGGGTTATATTTTAACCATGAAATCATATACGGTTGAACGGAAGAACGGAAGAGTGATTGTAAATCTGGGGAAACATTCTTCACTAGCTCTCCTTTTTTCAAGGATGTAAGAGCATCTGTTGATTCTTTTAGAAGCTCTGGAGATAATTGACCTTTTAATTGCTCTAACAAAATTTCATCTGCCGGTCTTCCAGCACCTGCGATGGAAACAAAGGACTCTACATTTGCTTTTTGTGCTGCTAGCAAACCAATCAATGAGCCTTCGCTATGTCCAATTATATGAACACTCGAATACGCTTTATCGGCTAAAAGGGTATTAATCACTTGAACCGCGTCGTCTACGTATTGATCAATCGTGATATCCTCTTCCTTAGTTAAAAGGGATTGATTATCGCCAAGACCACGTTTATCATAGCGGACAGTAGCAATACTCTCATTAGCTAACCCTTCCGCAATCATTTTTAAGCTATTATTTTTACCAGCTATTGCTGAATTTCCATCCTTATCAGTTGGTCCAGAGCCTGCTATAATAAGCGCCACTGGAGATGGCTCCTTGCTTGCCTTTTGAAGAGCCACTGTTAACTCACCATTTTGAACGGGAATCTTCAACGTTTCATACGTAACTGGTTGTTCTTTGAATGGTTTTAAGACAAGTGGGAATTTGCCACCATTTTGTTGAAACGTTGCTTCAATTTGCCCATCTTTTAATGTTCCGTTAATTTCAACTGCCGAGCCATTTAAATTGATCGAAATACTCACTTGATCACCATCGTATTTAATGCTTTTAAATGGATAATTGGATAATCCTTGTGCTGGTACTGATAATGTCCCACTATCTTTCTGCAAATCAACGATAATTGGAAGTGCTCCGTTTGGAGTTTCAATATTCCCTTCCCATTTACCTACTAGCTGTTCATTCATTTTATTGTCCCCTTTCGTCTCTTTACCTTTTGTATTGTCTTCCTTTTGACCGCATGCTGCTAACAATAAGAGTGCACAACATAACAACAATAGTTTTTTCATAAAATCTCTCCCTCTATATGAAAATGACTAACAAGATTGGTAAAAATATTACAAGTAAAATGATATAGCTCCATTTATTCGCCATATTCACAGTCCAACCAACACCGTATTTCTTTTGTACTAATAATGAAGGGTCATTTTTATTCATATAAAAAATACCCCATTTCCAGTAGCGATCATCGGCTGCAGCTGTTTCGTTTGTATATAAATCATCAAAGCGCTCATTACTTTTACTTAATTTCCAAATGAAGAGTATAAGTCCCCCTAAAGTGACGATCATAAAAACGATAAAAAGTGGGAAGAAGTAAGGAGCTGTTTGATTTTCTAAAATCACTGTCGTGTAATGTAAAACAACAAGAAGAATGGTCATAGTATAATTTATCGCCGCTAAATACCAGCTGCCATATTTACGCTGTGTAAGCTCTCTATTGGCTGAAGCTGCTTTCGCCTGTGCGCTCAATTGTATTTTTGCCCTTTTCATACCTATGCCCATAATGAAAAGGCTAATTTGTGTCCCTAGTAAAATAAGTGGCATTACAATAACTGATAGCCATGTTTTTTCAGTCCAACCGTCTACCTCACCTACTGCATTCCAATGAGTAGCAAATACATCCGGGATCGCATTGTAATTCATATAGGTAAAGGTCATCAATGCTAAAATAACAATAATTGGTAATACAAAAAAATGTAGGTGACAGTACTTCATCTCTATCACGTATAGATAAATCCATCACATAAACAGTTTTTACATGCACTTCCCAATTTTATAAGAAGTACGACATATAGCAAGATAAATGATAATAAAACAAATTGCTCTTCTTGAATAGACGTAAACAGTAGCAAAATTTGGCCTAAAAGAAAGGCAACTGCTATGCTCCCTACCAGGATGCTGTAGCGCTTTTTAAATATACGTAATTGCTGATGTTGCACATAAGGTTCTGGAATTGAAACACCAAACACAGTTGTTTTTCTCGCAAAATATGGTGTTAATGTTTCCAGTACCCCTACAAAGATAAAGATGCTTAATATAAAAAGCCCATATTTCCCCTACTTCCATTGTTTTAAAATTCGATGAAACAAACTTGTCATCTGATCTTTTTCGAGACCACGTGCAAAGGCCTCTGCCATAATTGGTTTTAATGCATTTTCTACTTTTTCAACTTCCGTCTCTTCCAGCTCTTTTTTTTGACCACCGATAATGATCGCCTTTGCTTTCGGCTTTAATTCGATTAAACCTTTTTCTTTAAGTTCATGATAGCTCTTACTAACTGTGCTGACATTAATCCCTAAATCCGCAGCCATTGAACGAACTGAAGGTAATGTGTCACCATTTTTTAGTTCTCCCTTAGCAATGAACTCAATTAATTGATTCGCTAACTGTTTATAAAGCTGTAATTCACTGCTTGGATCTAAATGAATATTCATTTTACCCCTCCCATCTGTATCGCTTATCACCAAACAGAAATCTGTCATACTTAAAGTAATACAGTTTTTTAAAAAAGTCAAATTCTTCTATAAAGCGAAAATTTAATTAGTAGGGAATCTTCTTCATCAACACTGGTCTATCAGGCTTTAGGGCATTTAATGCGAAATAAAAAAAGGACCCAGAAAAATTCTGGATCCCAAGAACACTTATTTCTATTTGATTATATCTGTATCGGTTTTTGCTTCTTCTTAAGATACAGCAAAACAGAATATCCTCTGCCTCGCCTTTTTCCTTAAGATTTTAGAAGCTCACCCTATACAACTGTGGCGGACTTTCCTGAGATTCCTGGTCTTTGGGTGTTTGACTACTCATTCTACATCCTCCTAATCATATTAGATTAATAAGTGATTCCTCTCTTAATATGAACCGTTTCACAAGTGTTTATTCATGTGAAGCGCATTTTTATCAAAAGTACCTTGTTAAAGAATAGAACTCCACGAAAATGCAGAGTTTTTATTTTAGGCGTCTTCTTTAAAGACTTGTTGCGCAATCGTTAAAGCATTTTGCACACGCGGGAAACCTATATATGGCACTAATTGTAATAATGCTTCCACAATTTCTGTCTGTGTCAAACCCGCATGTAAACCACGTTTAATATGTGTCTTTGTTTGTGGGGCAGCACCTTGAGTTACTACTGCTGTAATGACAACTAGTGCACGACTTTTGGCATCAAGCCCTGGTCGAGAATAAACATCACCGTAGGCAAATTCAATAATCATTTTGCGTAAATCTGGGGCTACATCAGCTAGTGCATCTGCCTCAATCATTCGTGCCGCTTCTTCCTTTGTCACATACTGTTTAATTGTTTCTAATCCCTTTGTAAAACGCTCATTCATTGTAATCCCTCCCATTGTTATTTCTTTACACAAAAACCCCAATTCCGCGTCTCCAGAATTGGGGATTGTCCTTCACCTATGTAAGGGGCTCTTTTTCGTTTCACCCTCTAGCTCTAACGAAAAAGGAAAATGGTTTTCATAGTGCCTCACTGGACAGCTTTAATGAATATCTATGCAAAAGTCACAAGGACATGCACGCTAAGTTATGGTTAAACGAGACAAGCTTTTGCTTTTTCAATTTGGATGATTACTTGATCAAATCCTGTACCACCTAAAGAATGGCGACGACGAACGGCTGCTTCAGGCGCTAATACATCGTAAATATCCGCTTCGATAAGCTCACTTTCTTTTTTCATGTCTTCCAGCGGTAAATCTAATAAGTAGATACCCTTTTGAATACATGTGAATACAAGTTTTCCTGTCACTTCATGTGCTTCACGGAAAGGCATACCTTTTGTTGCTAGATAGTCTGCAAGCTCCGTAGCATTGGAGAAGTCAGAGTGTACTGCCTGGTGCAAACGCTCTGTATTGACAGTCATCGTGCGAATCATACCTTCAAAGATTTTTAGTGAACCAAGAATTGTATGGACTGTATCGAACATACCTTCTTTATCTTCCTGCATATCTTTGTTGTATGTTAACGGTGTTCCTTTCAGAACAGTTAATAAGCCCATTAAGTTACCGTAAACGCGTCCCGTTTTTCCACGGATTAACTCCGCCATATCAGGATTTTTCTTTTGTGGCATAATAGAAGAACCTGTTGAGAAGGCATCATCTAATTCGATAAATTTGAATTCATCTGTCGACCACAAAATAATTTCCTCTGCAAAACGAGATAAATGCGCCATTAATAATGATGAATTACTTAAAAATTCAACGATAAAATCACGGTCACTTACTGC
The DNA here is from genome assembly GCF_041262385.1 of Lysinibacillus sp. RC46. Lineage (NCBI taxonomy): Bacteria > Bacillati > Bacillota > Bacilli > Caryophanales > Bacillaceae > Lysinibacillus > Lysinibacillus sp. RC46. Next base: position 5,221 of record NZ_JBGCCF010000048.1, read on the forward strand.
ATCCATCGAGTTTGCGTAAACCTCGCTGAAGCCTAAAAGCTCCGCGGATTTTAAGCGGTCGATTGGGAAAGTTGTCCCCGCCATGGCACCTGCACCTAAAGGCAAAATATCGATACGCTTAAGCGACTCCGTAAAACGTTGTTTATCACGCTCTAACATCCAGAAATAGGCCATTAAGTGATGCGCAAATGAGATTGGTTGGGCACGTTGTAAATGTGTATAGCCTGGCGCAATTGTTTCTACATTCTCCTCAGCTTTTTCAAGCAATGTCTTTTGGAATATCTCAATTAAACCGATTGCTTCCTTCACACGTTTTTTCAAGAAAATATGCATATCCGTTGCTACTTGGTCATTTCGGCTACGGCCTGTGTGAAGCTTACCACCTACAGGACCAATTAAATCAATGAGCATTTTTTCCAGATTTAAGTGAATATCTTCATTAGCAACTGTAAATTCAAGCTCCCCTGCGGTTGCTTTTTCTTGTAATTGTGCAAGGCCACCGAGAATGGCCTCTACGTCAGCTGCTGGTAAAATTCCTGTTGCGCCAAGCATCGTAACATGTGCTACGCTACCTTCAAGGTCTTCTAGAACAAGCTGTTGGTCAAAGCCAATCGATGCGCCGAACTCGTCCACCCATGCTTCTGCTGATTTTTGGAAACGTCCGCCCCAAAGTTTTGTCATAACAGCTCACCTTTTCCTTAAAAATTCTTTTTAAAAAAGGTGTAGTACAGCGTTTAATGCTACACTACACCCTGCTGTCAAAAAAGATTATTTTTTATTTACTGAAGAGTTAACCACTGTTGGCAGACCCCATAATTCGATGAAGCCTACTGCTGAAGCATGGTTGAATTGGTCTTCTTTAGAATATGTTGCTAGCTTTTCACTATAAAGTGAATTTGGGGATTTACGTCCTTCTACAATTGCATGACCTTTGTAAAGCTTCACGCGCACAGTTCCGTTCACAAACTTTTGTGATTCAGCAAGGAATGACTCCAGTGCTACACGTAATGGAGAGAACCATAAACCATCATAAATTAATTCAGATAATTTTTTCTCAATGACTGGCTTGAAGTGTGCTAACTCTTTTACAAGCGTTAAGTCTTCAAGTTCTTTATGAGCCGTTAATAGCACTTTAGCTCCTGGAACTTCATATACTTCACGAGATTTAATACCAACTAATCGGTTTTCTACGTGATCGATACGACCAACACCGTGTGCGCCAGCTACTGCATTTAATTCTTGGATTAAATCAGCAAGCTTCATTTCTTTACCGTTTAACGATACTGGCTTACCAGCAACGAATTCAATTTCTACGTATTCCGCTTCATTTGGAGCGTTTTCCACAGAAACTGTTAAACCATAAGCTTCTTCTGGTGGTGATACCCATGGATCTTCCATTACGCCCGCTTCATTTGCACGGCCCCATAAGTTTTGGTCGATAGAGAATGGTGAATCTAACGTTGCAGGAATCGGTACATCATGTTTCATAGCATATTCGATTTCCTCATCACGGCTCCAGCCCCACTCACGTACAGGTGCTAACACTTCTAAATCTGGATTTAACGCTTTAATTGAAACTTCGAAACGAACTTGGTCATTACCTTTACCTGTGCAACCATGAGCTACTGCGTCCGCTCCTACTTGGTTTGCAATCTCCACTAATTTTTTAGAAATTAATGGACGAGAAAGTGCCGATACTAATGGATATTTTTGTTCGTACCAAGTATGAGCTTGTAATGAGATTAATGCATATTCTTCAGCGAACTCATCCTTCGCATCTACCATATATGATTCAATTGCTCCTACTTGAAGAGCTTTATTTTTTACGAACTCAAGGTCTTTACCTTCACCAACGTCAAGACAAACTGCAATAACGTCCCAACCTTGTTCTTTTAACCACGGAATTGCTACAGAAGTATCAAGTCCTCCTGAATATGCTAATACTACTTTTTTATTCGCCATAAAAAATGCGCCCCCAATTAATCTATAAGATATGTATGTTTATACATTCGCTTAAAAGTTTATACACGAATAGTATCATGTTATAAAAATAAAAACAAGTGTATTTTTATAAATTTATAGACTTTTATGTTTATTGTAAAAAGTGTGTCATTACAATACTTTAAGCCTTTGTACCAACTATGAATATTTTTACTCGGATAAACAAATTTTTACTAGCTACATGAATGTATATTATATAAATTTCAGGAAAGTAATTTGTTCTTCGGGAAAATGAGGAGGTGATTTACATTGAAATATGGAATAGTTTTCTGTAAACGAATTAACTTAGAAACAAGAAACCGCTAGAGAGCGTAATTCTTCTCTAGCGGTTTTATATTGATCTGAAAGATTAAATGGTCCTAATTCACATATAAATGCAAAACATTTTCCTGTTTCTCATACCTTCCCTTGATTACTCCGATTCCATCAATTTTTAGTGAATCGTCATTTTCAATGGGATTATTCTTTAATATCAGATGTAATTTAATTATATTTTGAAGTCCATCCTTACAATAGGCAATAACAGGTTGTTGTACAAAATAGTCTTCATTGTTAATTCTTACTTTTATAGAGTTCTTATGTAAAAGCCTATTTTCAAATGAGACGATATTCATCGGGTCAAAAGATTTAGCAGTTATTTCACCTTCAATAAATAGATGAATTCCTTTTTGTTGTTCAAAGTTTTCAAATGTATTTTTTCTATTTTGTATAGCAAAATTAATTGCCTCCTCTGTTTCAGGACTTATTTCTACGTTACTTATTTTTATAAAATCATCAGAAAGCTGTTTAAATATATCGTATAATGTATCCTCTTTACCCCAAAAACTTTCCTTCCAACCTGGTGAAAACTCATCTAGTAACAAACACATAAACAAACCTGAACTATAACAACTCTTTCGTATATCAGAAGTAGATTCATATTTGTCTTTAAGGTGTTGTCCATACTTTTCTAGAACTGATTTGTAAGCTATCGGGGTTTTTTCAGAGTAAGCCTTTAGTTCAACATACCACGCAGGTCCTTCAATTGTTTCAATTAAGTTTTCGTATATTAGATTATTACTAAACTTAGCAGCTCTTTTTTCTCTTAGGGCAATGAAAGTATTAAGATATAGTTTCTTTTTAATAATATTATTTTCTAACACCGCACTAAAAAGGTTTGCTCTTTCTTGATTTCGTAATTCCACATTTTCTTTTGATAACGGATATGTGATTCCTAGAACTTCATTCGCAAACCGGGTTTCGCCTTTAACATATTGAAAACCGTGGAATAATTCGTGTACAAGAATAGAATATAAACTTTCGTAATCCTCATACAATTCGATATTTACAATTGCTGTTGGATAATCATTATACAGAATAAGTGTACACCCCATAAATTGTTCATCCCAATTTAAAATTTGATAATTATTTAGTTGATCTTTTTTCATTCTAGGATGGTTGAAAAGATAAACATAACGCTTATCATATAATGCGTAAGCAACCGATTCAAAACCTGACCAATAATTATCTAAGTTTGCATTTACTAAGTCTTGGGAAATTCGATTAAGATATGTAGTCATCCTCTTCATCCTCCATATAAAAATTCATTATATTTAAATTCTCTTTGGGATGAAAAATATCCTTTTTCAAAAGGGGGCTTATGCAACTATCTTGGACTTATGTTTGAACAAATGCCATCTACAATTTTTGATGATGAACCATAAAAAAACTGTAAACACACTCAACTTGGTATGTTTACAGTTTAATCCCTATTTTTTATTAAAAAAAGATTTACCTAAAAATTCTACGGTTGCAGGTGCCATTGCATACAGCTTGCTTGTTAACCCCATGACCCTTGGTAAATTAACCTCTCGAACTGGTCGTTCAATTGTTTTTACTGTAGCTTGTGCCACTTCTTCAGCTGTTAATAAAAATCTTCCTAAAGACTCACGGTAGCCACTTTCATCACTCGCCTTATCTAAAAATGGTGTATCGATTGGACCAGGATGTATCGCAGTAACTTTAACATTATACGGAGCCAGTTCCATGCGAAGTCCATTCGTAAAACCGACAATCGCATGCTTTGTAGCAGCATAAACACTAGCCTTAGGTGTCGCGACCTTTCCTGCCTGTGAGCCGATGAAGATTAATTGACCTTGCTGGCGTTGTATCATAGGTGCTGCGAGACGTTTTGCTAAATACATCGGTACACTGACGTTTAGCTCTACCATTTGTCTAATAGCTTCATCTGATAAGTCAGTCGCAATGCCAAATTTACCTACCCCTGCAGATAAAATAGCTACATCGAGAGGCGGTAGTTGTGCACATACTTCATCGATTGTAGATAAATTAGTTAAATCTGCTTGGATCACGTTTGCGCCTACGCGTTCTAAAGCTTTTAATGCAACCGCATTGCGTCCTGTTGCATAAACCGTATGACCCTGTGCTACTAATAATTCTGTTATTTTCAATCCTACACCACTTGTTGCACCTGTAACGAAGATGGTCTTTTTATTCATGTTCATATTTAAACCTACTTCCTTTGAAATAAATAGATACCTTCTTCCGTTTTTGTAGATGTAATGAAATTGTTGGCCTCTAAGTAATCTAAATAACCGAGCGTTTTGGACAACGTCAGACCAAACTGACGCTGAAAAACCGCTGGGTAAAAGCGCTTCGTTACTTGTACAGCAGTTAATGAATCGTCACCAAATAATTCACAAACCTTCAAAGATTGCTGATGCTGGCGTTCTAGTCGTTTATCAATTAATTCAGGAATATTCTCTAACTCAGCACCATGTCCTGTATACATCTTTTTTACAGGTAATCGACGTAAAATTTCTAGCGATTCATTATATTGTAGTAACGATTTAGTACGTCCTAATGTAAGGTCTAGTGGTGGCTCAATTAATGGGTTTGGCGTTATTTTTGCAAGCAATAAATCTCCACCTATTACATCATGAGTTTTTTCATCCCAGAAGATTAAGTGACTTTGTGCGTGTCCTAATGTTTCAATAGCCTTTAATCCAGGATGTCCTGGCACTTCATCCCCATCGTTAAGAATTTGTGTTAATGGTCGTTCACCTACAAGCTCTATTTCACGGCGGACATGTACACTCGGCTGGATATGTTCTTGAGGAACTCCATGCTCAAATAAGCGCTCACTGTAAAACTGCACATGGTATCGTAAAAAATCCTCGTCATGACGAAGCCATTTATCGTTATAGGCATGCCCTAATATTTCTGCGTTTGGAAAGGCATCCACCCAACCTGCATGATCTGGATGATGATGGGTTAACACAACCTGTTCAATATCTCGCATATCAAAGCCCGCTGCTCGAATACCCCATTTAAGCGCATCATAGGCTTCCATTGTTTTTGGACCAACATCAAAAATGGTCAATGCATCCCCTTTTACAACAAATGCATTCACATCTCCTACTTCATAGGGTGTTGGTATTTCTATTTTGTATATAGACAAAAGCTGTTTCCCCCTTTAATGCAACTAGTGAATACCTATTCATTCTATTTTACAAGTTTTTCTTCTTTTCGTCACCCTCCTGTTGACAGGATGACGTATTATTAATATAATTTTGAATAATCTAATTATATTTGTGCATTGATGAAGCCAAGTACGTAATTGGTGAAGGTGTCTTAGAGAGTGTTACATTTGCTGAAAGTGACATCACCGCTCCCATTACCGAACCTACTTCTGAGCAGTTATGAAAACATAACCGTTTCCCTTGCGATAAAAGGGCTATGAGTTGTGCCAATTGGCAAACAAAGGTGGTACCGCGGAAACAACAGCGTTTTCGTCCTTCTTTATAAGGACGAAAACGCTGTTTTATTTTGAACTGGAGGTTTTATCATGAAAAAAATACTATTTATTGGCGCAGGCTCTATGGCAGAGGCATTGATTCAAGGCTGGATTAAACAAAAAGTATTTACAGCACAAGAAATTTACGTCACCAATCGCTCAGACAAGGAACGCTTACAATTTTTACACGACACATATGATGTGAATGGCAATTTTGATGATGCTATTTATCAACAGGCTGATTTAATCATTTTAGCGATGAAACCAAAAGATGCCGTTGCAGCGATGCGTGAGCTAAAGCCTAAAATTACAGAGCAATCAGCCGTTCTTTCTATTTTAGCTGGTATTGCCATTACTACTATTACAGAACATTTAGGTGCTCGTCCAGTCGCACGCGTTATGCCTAACACTTCTGCCACTATTGGGATGTCTGCGAGCGGGATTGCCTTTAATGACAAAGTGACAGCAGAACAACGCGTTATTTTTTTACAGCTTTTAGAGGCGGTTGGTTCAGTTATTGAGGTAGATGAGGATCAATTACATGCTGTAACCGCTCTTTCCGGTAGTGGGCCAGCTTATATTTATTATTTAATGGAGGCATTTGAACGGGTTGGTACAAAGGTTGGTCTCTCGAAGGATACAGTACGACTATTAATGACGCAAACACTTGCTGGTACTGCGGAAATGCTGAAGCAATCCGTTGATGAGCCTGATGTATTACGCCAGAAAGTAACAAGTCCAGGTGGTACAACAGAAGCTGGAATTAAAGCTCTTGAACAATATCGATTTAATGAAGCCATCGAAGCATGCATTAAAGAAGCTGAAGCTCGATCTCGATCACTTGCAAATAGTAAATAATGTGTGCAAAATAAAGTGAAACTTTAATCATTGGGGATTTTCTTCATCCCCAATGATTATTAGTTGAACGAATCGGGCTTTTACGGGCAGTTTATCTCCCACCTAACTTCTTACTTTTGTTAAAATATTAAAGGTGGGAGTATCACTGCCCGTTAAAGCGGGGTAAAGTATATCACTAGGGATTAGGGGGCTTTAAATTGGCTAAATTATTCGAACCTTATCAATTACAAAATATCACTTTAAAAAACCGTGTTGTGATGGCACCGATGTGTATGTACTCGGCACAGGATGATGGGCTTGTAACACCTTTCCACCAAGTACATTATGCAACGCGGGCTGCTGGTCAAGTTGGTTTAATTATTGTCGAAGCTACTGGTGTTGTACCAGAGGGTCGTATTTCTAGTAACGATCTTGGCATCTGGGATGACGCTCATATTGAAGGTTTAAGTCAATTAGTTCAAGGAATGAAAGCATACGGAGCAAACACCGGCATACAGCTTGCACACGCTGGACGTAAAGCAACTGTAGATGGAGAAATATTTGCGCCATCAGCCATTGCTTTTAGTGATGATTTTAAAACGCCAACTGAAATGACATTAGAAGACATTGAATATGTTGTAGAAGCATTTAAAAACGCAGCTGTCCGGGCAGCTAAAGCAGGCTTTGATGTTCTTGAAATCCATGGAGCACATGGCTATTTAATTAGTGAATTTTTATCACCAGCAACGAATAAACGCAATGACCAATACGGTGGCTCTCAAGAAAATCGTTATCGATTATTACGTCAGGTCATCGATGCTATTCGTAGTGTTTGGGAAGGCCCTTTACTTGTGCGCGTTTCCGCTGAGGACTATGCAGAAGATGGTACAACTATGGATGATTTTATCGTCTTCAGTCGTTGGATGAAATCACAAGGTATCGATTTAGTGGATGTTTCTACAGGTGGTGTCGTGCAAGCACGTATAAATGTTTTTCCAGGCTACCAAGTAACTCATGCTGAAGCGATTAAACATGGTGCTGATATTCCAACTGGAGCAGTCGGCCTTATTACGACAGCTATTCAAGCAGAGGAAATTTTACAAAATAATCGTGCTGACTTAATCTTCCTAGCGCGTGTTCTTCTGCGCGAGCCATATTGGCCACTTCATGCTGCTAAGGATTTAAGAGAAGAAATTAAACCTCCAGTGCAATACGTACGAGGCTGGTAAACTGTATAGTGGCTCTTCACCAAAATATAAAAAACAGCTTGTTGATTTATGCTAACAAGCTGTTTTCATTTCAAAAAAGAGGGTTTTGTTTAATTTCTTCATCAATTGCCTTCACTAACGTCTCTGCATCATCTGCAGTTACGACTTCTCCATTGACGATGGCGAAGATACCTTGCTCACAAATTTCACAATGTGATGTACAACCCGATTCATCAATTTCAATATCGGATCTTTCATTTAATATATCATAGGCATCTGCCGCTCCAAGTGATAAGTTTGTGATGCAGAATTCAACTCTATTTTTCAATTGCTGTGGCGCTTTCTTTTTCTTAAAAAGAGAAAATACCATCCTCTGATGCCCCCTCCCACTCAAAGAAAAGTTTTTAAACAATATAACTTACCGTTCGCTGTTTAATGAATAATAATCGATACAATATTAAGGTTTATACACATCAGCTTCATTAGACGGGACAAAGGTAATGCCCTTCAATTTAAGTTTTTCAGCTTCTTTTTTAAATTCTTCTGAACAAAATAATATACTTGAAAGGTTAGTATTATTTATTAGAAAAACATCTGGGAGAGTATTTGATTCTTTCAGCTGTAGATCCCATATTTTTTTTATCCTTCCATCTTTCCTATAAAATTCAATATTTGATTTCTCCATATCTATTACATCTTCTAACCTATCATAAAATCGCACATAAAAATATTCCTTTGACGATATGCTTTTTTTATGCCTATTCACCATATATACTTTAGTGTATTGAAAATTGTTAATTCCAAATTTCTGTAATAGGTTTAGAAATTCTAACGATACAAAAAACCCCCCTCGCCAATCGTAAAGCAAAATTATATTTTATATCTTTTGTAACAAACCATACTTCTTCTGGCATCTCTGTCATATTATCTCTTGAGTTTCTCCATTCACCAGCATCAGAGTCTCTTGCTTCAAAAGGATCATTTTCAAAGAACTCTGTATGTATTATTCCCTCTAGATAAGTAGGACAGAATATACCCTCTTTTTCAAAAATCGCAAATGTTTCTCCCATATTTACCCCTCATTCCTTTCACTTAAAATATTCTACCACTCTATGGAAAAGCAAATTCAATTCACACATATGTAAAATCGCATTGATTATTGAAGCATGTTGTTATTCATAAATTTTACCTACATAAAAAATTTGGGCTAGGAAGTTCCAATCGATGTTATTTGGTACTGGTAAATCACTGTTCTTATAGAAACTTTCCATGACCTCTATCCATGATTCAATTGCTTCAAGATAGTTATCAATAGATTTATTTTCCCATTCATCAACATTATGTTTAAAATCCTTTGTAAGTAAATTTAAAAACTCCAAAAATTGATCTTTTGTAGTTACTTGTTCGATTTTCTCATAAAATTCCATATATTATCACCTTTCTATTTTAGCTTCAACAATACTTAAAACAGTTCTTTACGTTACACAATGACAATGATTTTTTCACCATTTGTACCATGTTAATCTTTAGCACTAATCCTGTTGGAAGTTTTCAGGATCTTCGATGATCTTTGTTAAAAATTCTTCAAGAGAGCTTGCAATCTTCTTCTCGTTATTATAGACAGCATTTTGTTCCCCATCTGTTAATCCGATTGAAAAAGGCACTGACTCCCATCCAATAAAGAAGATTAATTTATTTTCTTCATCGTAGTTTGGGTAAGCTTCAAAAGAACCTTGTCTTAATCGAAAATCTCTAATTGCCGACGGACTCAAAACACAATTTTCATCTAGTTCTTCTTCGCCGACAAAGGATCCATAACCGATCTCCATCAAAAATAACTTTAATTCTTTTGGAAAAATAATACCTAGTTCACTTTCTACTTGTTCAATTTCATCACTTTTTATTGAGGGAAACTGAAGACTACTATTATCTTTAATAAATGAAAATTTCATTGAGCAGTCCTTCTTTCATTCTGCAAATCCAACTTTTTCATATCGTAATCCTTTAGCCCATTATATGGACTTTCTTTCTTGTAACAAATTATTTATTTCATCTTTTTTGTGAGAGTAATGTCTCTTTTCAGGATGAAACGCAACCTCTCTTAGTGATGGACATTCTAACAATGGTGATAAATCTCCACTTTTACAGTTCCAAAAATTTATTTTATGCAAATTTTTCATAGATTTCACAAATTCAAGAGAATCAACATCTGAAACCTGTAATTCTTTTATAGTATTATTTCCTGCCAAAAATGTTAGATCAGTAAGTTGTTTACATTTTTCGATATGAAGTCTTTCAAGTCCTTTTAGTTTACTAAGCGCGTGTGCATCTTCTAGATTATTTATATACTGGAACCAACACCATTTCAAGGAATCTAAATCCTCTATCCCAGACAAAGATTTTAGCTTAGTCGAGGTGTCAAGACGCAAAAATTCTAATGATTTTAGTGAACAAAACTCTTTACAATCTGGTTTAATATATTTAATTGCGTATAAGCTTTTTAAATTTACTAGTTTATCTAAGTTTAGATAGTAATCTTTTCGAACAACAACCTCCTCTAATTTTTTAAAATAGTTCAAATCAAGCTTTATCGGTTGAGCTAAAGTGATTTTTGTAAGATTAGTTAATGTAGATAATGCTTCTATATTTTGATACTTGGATAATTTAAAATTATCGTTAATTAGTAATTTATTGATGAATGTTTTGTTGTTGAAAGATGAAAAATCTAAATGACATTTCAAATCTGCATCTAGATTCAAATTACGGATTCGAATTGCATGGTAATTTTCCTTCTCAGCAATCTGTATACCTTCCTCAAGGAAAAGTGGGTTTATCTCAAAATAGCCAATACTATCATTAAATGCATAGCTTCTCATTATTTACACCCCTTTTTATCTAGACTCCCCCTATTAAACTCCAAGACAAGGTTTCTCTCGAGCTTCCTCTTCTGAAAACAAAAATAGCATTGAGTATATTGTTTATTGGCATGTGTTTCGCCCGAAAAAGTTTATAAATAATACCTTCAATCTAATTCTGCACGAGAAAATAAATCCGTAATAGTCGATTCATCTTCACATGTATTTTTAAATGAAATAGCAAACTTCTCTAATGCTTTTTTATCAGAGGAATAAGCACAAAACATACTGGCTTCGGAATCAAAATTGACAATACCTTTTAATTCAGGCATTTTTTCTTCAAGAAAGACTATCGCTAAAGATTCCCAATCATAACCTCCTCCTTCAAATCCCTCATCAGCTCGTGTATCAAAAATCTCTTGCTTATATTCACCAACATATAAACAAAAGGACGCCGAGCTACTACTACGATCTACCCAAAAAAACGGAGCTATTAGCTGTTTATCATTAATAAAATTCATTTTAACCCTCCACTAAAAATAATTTTTTTTATACCGATCGTCTTTTGTAATACTATTTTTTAGTAATAGCATCAATAACGTAAATTATTGCCGTATTTTTCTAATTCAGTAAAGAGTTCATCCCATTTGCTTTAATGCCTTCTCTATATTTAGATGGTATCTTTTTTTCACACCTATTAAACCATTCGTTAAATGTTTCTCTCCATTCCTTCGTCTGATATTGTTTAATCAATAAATTTGCATTAACAGGAAACCTTTTTGCGAGCATTACTAAAATATCAATATGCGTTAACATTGCTTGATATGGTTTATCGCTATTCTTTAACCATTCATTGTTTTTATTTATTTCCTCAATTGCTAGATTAATGTATCGAGCATTGCCAAATTCTGCAGCTTCATTATCTTCAGGCATAATTCCAAAGATCCTCAATTTCATCATCCCCCATTGCATTTACTCTAAATCTTTTTAATGGATCATCTATCTTTCTTTAGCTATCAATAGAGTCGATGAACCCATTTCCCTATTATCTCCACATATCTTTCTAATTCAATTCCCTAGGTTGTGCCTGGATGTGTTTGCAAAATTCCAAAAACGACGGTGCTACAACGATTGCATCATCAGGGTCGTAACTTTCTTCGTAATCCATATATTTTATTTCTCCTGTTTGGATATCAATCCAAAAATCATTGTCTGCATGATTATCAGCAAATGGGATATGAAACAAAACAAAGTTCTCAAAGTCCTCAGAGTAATCTATCCTTCTATCTTTTGCTCTTTCAATAGACATTGTGTAATTAGAATCATCATCCTTATCTTCGATTAATGGAATATGAAAAAAACTACCAATTTCTATCGAGAAAAAATCGTTGTTTAATATTTCATAAAAATGATCAGGGTAAATGTATGCCCCTTTAGTAAACATCCCTCCATTTTTAGCATGATAAAACTCTATAAAATCTTTTTTTCCTGGAAAGTCGTCAGATACAATTTCATTAATCTCGGAAGTCGATATTTCCTTCCAAGAATTCTCAAACAAAATATCTTTATTCAGAAAATCATTAATGTTACCTTTAGAATTTTTGTTCATTTAAGTCTACTTCCTACTTCCCCTTTTAATTTATTTCGACTTTTATTATTGCTCAACTACATTGTGTAAAGAAAACACCTGCATGATTTTGATCATTTTTTTCATTTAAAAACAAATATCCGACCGAGTCACTAAGGCTAAACACATCTTGATATCCTTCAGGAAAATCACCACCATAAATTTGTAGGCAAAATTGATAATCATCCAAACCCATATTTTCTACTTGTAACAAAGATGGTTTATTGCCAATCAACGAACCACAGTAAATCTCAATATCATCAAAGTCTTCTTCATCAACTTCTTCTAAATCTAAATTTACTTCATCTCCAAAAACGAACTCTTGTGCTGGTATTAGAAAGTCTGATTCATTTCGAACATCACCTGCTTTGTGTAATAAAACTTTTGTATATCCTTTTTTAATATTTTTTAACTCTTCTTCATCTCCATGAAAAGTGATTGAATCTAAAAAGTAATCATCTTTTTTATACGTTGTAAAAACGGATAGAACTTGTTCTTCTGGTAAGTTTACATTTAGAGTTTCATTAAGAAAATCCGTCGGTAAACATAATACAAGTGTTAATTTATCTCCATCTGGATTTAATGGCCAATCAATACTTTCAGGCAAGAAGCTATATCCGCCCAGTCGAGCTACATTGGATCCATTTTCTACACCTTTAAAAATAACTTCAATTGACATTTTTCAATACCACCCTCATTTATAACTTACTAGTTCATCCTCAATATACGTATACTAGTAAACCAGTTGCTCCAATTAAAATATAATAGCACCTATAATGTCCTAGTCTTGTGCGCTAACTATAATTAAAAGTAGGTTAACACAAAAATAAAGCAATAAAAACCGAACTATTGTCAATCAATTCCGAAAAATCGCTGTCGATTTCACATTAACGTAATTGTAGCTGACGCTTTGCTTTCGCTACAGAAAACGTTTGTTCCTCTTACTTCGCTTTCGAACAGATAAACAATGCGACCGGATTTTAATATTAGTTAGTTGGTTGGTAAATCGTTTTTATATAGAAAATCCGTAATCTCCAGAAATAACCTTTTATTTCTAATGATTCATAATTACTACAGAAGTTATATGACTATTTACATTATTGCCACATTTTGGTTTATATGATAGTCTACAGAAGTATTTTTTATTATTAAGGGGAGGTTAATTATGTTACGTACTGGTATTATATTTTTAATTTTAGGGTTAGGTGCATTCATACTGCCGCTATTCGGTATACAATTCAAATTATTTACCGTTTTTGGCAAAATTTTTGGCGGAGGCGAAACCTTTGTTGAAATTGCTTTTGCAGGTATCGGCGCCGTCCTAGTAGGCATTCATTTATTTAAAGGAAATAAGGACAAGTCGTCCGCAGCGTAAGAACACAGATTTGGGAGGAAGCTATTTTTGAAATCGTTGATTGCAAAACTATTAAAATCAGTAACAGTTATGATTCTTATTATAATGGCGTGTGCGGTTCCCGCATACGCCGAAGAGGAGCTGAATTGGGTAGAAGGTGGACAGAAAGTCGACGTAGGGACCAATTTAGCGGAACTGGAGTTAGGCAGTGATTTTCTTTTTCTTAATGCCGAAGATACGAAAAAGTATCTAACTCAGGGCGGAATGGAACCAAACGGGTCAGAAATCGGTGTGGTTTTCCCAAAGGATGAAAATCAGACTTGGGCCGTTTATTTCGAATATGAAGAACCTGGACATATAGAAGACGACGAGAAAACGGAAATCGATGCTGATGCCTTGTTGGAAAGCTACAAAGAAGGTGCGAAAGAAATGAATAAGGAGTCAAGCCCTGAAAATCAGATATTCGTTGACAAATGGGATGTTGCTCCATTCTACGACAATCAATTACATAGTTTGTCGTGGTCTTTATTGGCGCATGATAATCAGAACAACAGTGTTATTAACTACAATGTGCGAATTCTATCCCGCAAAGGCTATATCTCAGCGATACTCGTCTCAGATCCGGCGAATTTGCAGGCTGATCGTATAGTGTTTAACAACAAGATCCTAAAGCAGTTTAACTTAAAGCAAGGTCAGCGCTATGAGGATTTTGACAAAAAAACCGATAAGGTAGCTGAATTCGGCTTGACTGGATTAATTCTTGGAGGCGTGGGGCTAGCGGTTGCCAAAAAAGCGAGCTTGTTTGCAGTGCTCATCCCTCTATTGAAGAAGTTTGGGATCGTGCTTGTGCTGGCTGTAGGCGCAATTTGGGGCTTTATTCGCAAAAAACTCGGAATGAAGAAAGAGCAGTCTGAGCAGCAACCGACACAATCGGAGCAAACGGAACAGTCGGAACAGTCGGAACTACCGGCACAGTCGGAGCAAACGGCACAGGACCAGGCGAGTGAACGCAGCAAGGTTAATTCGCATGAGTAATAACCGCTAAACGTTTTTCGGAGTGGTTATTGCATTGTTCCAAAAATGAGAATAATCAAAGCCCTTCCTAATCGCTCGATAGCCGAGTGATTAGGAGGGGCTTTTATATCGTTTATTCATTTAAATAGAAGCTCCTTATAAAATAAGCTGCCTTGTGGAAACTATCACCGACACATAATAACCTTCTCAAAACACCTTAGATTACATTATCCCCTAGTTTAAGTGACAGAAATAATAAGATATTTTAATGACCATATTCACTCAATTCTTTAAATAACTCTTCACCATTTTCTTTAATTCCCGTTCTATATTTTGAAGGGATTTTTTGACCGCACCTAGTAAACCATGTGTCAAAAGTATTTTGCCATTCTAAAACCCTATCCTTCTTAATACTTAAGTTCGCATCTGCCTTATACTTTCTAGAAAGCATCAATAAAATATCTATATGAACTAACATAACCTGATATGGTTTCTCAGTTTTCTTCAACCACTCATTGCTTTCTTCATTTTTTTTAATTGCCAAATTAAAATAATGGGCATTTTCTAACTCTGCAGCTTCATTACCATCTGGTGCTGTACTAAATATTTTCATAATTCCCTCCACACACGCACACTTTATCTAATTGTTAACAATATTCGCACTACAAACTATACTATTCTTCCGCTGCCTCATTAAGCCAATCTAATATATTTTCCCTCTTATTAAGGCGTAAAGCTCTGATTATATTTGTTTCATCAGGAGGCATTACCTCAACGTTCACGTACACTTTATTTCTCGGTTGTGTCAATGAAAATAGTCCTTTATTATCTATTTTTTCCATAGCCAAAACCATAGCTTCTAATCTAAAGTCCACTTCTTTAAACCATTTAATTTCATCAGTATAGTCAAGTATACGCTCATTAAATAGTTCTCTTACAGTTTCAAAATTCTCGTACCCAAAATTCCAATATGGTGAATCTGCATATGACCATTTTATTAATTCAGCATCTGCCTTTGCATATTTTTTAGCGACCGTCTCCAACGCTTCTAAAGACCATGCAGAAATAACTGGCGCAACAGCCTCCCCTGTTGTCACCAACGCACAATAATAATAATTTTCTTGATTTTGAAATAAACTTAAAAATGATTTTTCCGTTGCAATTGCTATTTCGTCAGCTAATATTTCGAGGTCATCATTATACATATAAATTCCTTTCTTGTATGAATATTCTTTACATCGATCCAATATATTTTTAATCAGCGTCAGCAATTCCCAAATAATTCATACTCCTCTTTTGATGTAAGTGTGAATTTTTCACAAGTGAATCCACCGAATTTTTAATTTGTTTTTAAATTATTATTTTCTGCAGAAATGTTCATCCAACATAAAACTATCTTTATTTGTCTAGATCTACAGTCCAATCAATCTCTTCGTTAAATCAATTACACAATTTTGTTGAACCATTATCCATTTTCAAAGGGATTTCTCTTGCCCACATTTTAATGTCACTTATGAACATCTCTTTTTCAAGCCCTTCAAAGTTGTGTTTTTCTAACGCCCTGTTTAGAAACTCTAAAAATAGATTCCCCAAATAATACCTCTGTTCTACTTTATACATTTTTTCATATTCTTCTACCGTAACTGCCATATCGATTGTCAAATAGTTATCTTTTTTATTATATCTAATAAATGATTTTCTTTCATAGGATTCAGGTAAGCATCTAAAGGCTATCCCGATTGAAACATCGACATTCCTATATTTTGAATTTATATTAGATTCCAATGCGTGTGCTAATTCACTAGCTAATTCATCAACTCTCGCACCTGCAGTGTCTGAAACTATTGAAAAATCCATAAAATGCACCTCTTCTTTAAAACTAGTAAAAAGCCGTACATTTTCACCATACACTTTTAATTCTCTCATCAGCAATATACGTAATCTATTATCAAGAAATGTTTCGGTTCATTACTATTACATATACTTATTCAAAGGCTCAATGACAAAATCATATTCATCTATGCTTTTAGAAAAATCAAAAAGCAGTAAGTTTTCCATACCAAGGAAGTTCATTGCATCCCTCTCCTTTTAGGTATAAATCATTCAGAAAAAAGCTCTATTGCCTTTTCCTGTAACTCAATACCGATTCCCTCTAATTCCTCCAAAAACTTATCGTCAAAATACCCTGCTTAAAATGAAAATGCACTATTGATATCGACCATAGCGATTGCTAATTTTTTAGGAACTGTCTCTTTATCTTTATAGTATTGAGTTAAAACATTTAGTGCCTCTCTCACTTGATTTAATAAATCAGAATCTAATTCCCTATACGTTCTTATTTTTACTGGAACTGAATTTTCACTTACTAACCCATCATAAATTATAGCAATTGCTTCTTCTGTACCCATAAGCCCGCTCCCCATATGAATTCTAATAAAACTTATCTTTCATCTCTCTAAAGAGTCATTATTTCATGTTGTATTTTCTATATTGAGCATCAAAAAAACGACATTAATAAAAAAACCACTTAATTAATAGAGGCTACTTCTAACTACTTTGCTTGCGCATTTTGCTCTTTATCATTTAAC
This sequence comes from Lysinibacillus sp. RC46, assembly GCF_041262385.1. Taxonomy (NCBI): domain Bacteria; kingdom Bacillati; phylum Bacillota; class Bacilli; order Caryophanales; family Bacillaceae; genus Lysinibacillus; species Lysinibacillus sp. RC46. The sequence goes on from NZ_JBGCCF010000048.1 coordinate 22,501, forward strand.
TGCTTTATAAATAGCATCACTTTGTTCATTAATTCATTTAAATCTGAAAAAAAATAGTTTTCATTAATAAAATTTTCATTATTTTTCAAATCTATAGCTTCAAAATACACTGATTTCTCTTCCCAAAGCGTTAGTCTTGCAATAGAAATATTACTATCGAAATCTATTTTTAAACAATAATAGTGATTACCATTTGGATGAAGTATATGTTCGATTTTAAATGGACTAGGAGATATTAATGACGACTTACCTGCTGTAACAAACCATTCTTCAAAATCTTTTAAGATATTTTCACTTTCCTGCATCAATTTTTTCTCCTTTGAAACAACATTCTTCACAACAAGCAAGTCAGGAATCGGAAAACCTTCTCATACTAATCACAAGTGCAAAAAAACCGAATTTAATTCTGCTTTTCAATTGGAATACCAAAGACTTGGAATATATAATCTTTCTCTTGTTCCTTTGTAGCAATACCAGTAGTTATACCACCTTCTTTTGTCCCTTGAATAAACCACATATCATTATGGTCTTTATCCACCATTTTAAAATCACCTTGTTTCCAACGATTTAATATATCTAAATATTTATCACTGTGTTCGTATCCATCTTTATTTTCCTCTACCATTTGCAGTAAAGTTTCTATTCTCTCCGGTGTAATCATAATGGATGATTCTTTCTCATCTGCAATAATTTTTTGATGTGACATTTCTTGAATAACTTCTTGCATTAGATTATCAAATAAAGGGTTCATCTCCACTTTTCCATTCATCAATCTTTTTGGAATACGTAGTATTTTCCCATCCAAAATTCGTATCCACTGTCGATACAAACTTTTCCCTTATTATTTTCTTTTGCAATTGATTGACCGCTAGTTAATTCCCTCTTGGCACTTTTAGAGTTTTCGTTTTCATAGTTCTTATTCATAATCAAAAACGTACCACCTATACTCAATAATGCTGTCATAGTGTGTTACTGTTATTGCGCTGGTGTTTGCATAGTGTTCTGGGATAATTATCTATAAAGGTGGTAAAAAAATGAAGTTTGTTCATGTTTTAGGTATAGTTGTTTTGCTTCTTCTATATCGATATCAATCTCAAAATATTGTAAAATTCTTTCTACTGTTAAGCCGATTGAATCCCGTGCAAACGTTTCAATTTCACTGCCATTTTCATAAAACTCATCCTGTAGCTCATTGATCGCTATAGTCATTTCGTCTAATTTTTCCTGGATTTCTTCTTTTGTATGAGTGCCCTCCTCAATAAAATGTACTACATTAACAATATGCAATTTAAGTTTATCTACTAAAAATGATGGAAAGAAAGAATCTTCATACATATCCTCTAGATAGTTGAATTCAGAATCAAGTTTCTTCACAATGTTTCCTCCTTTGATATACTTCGGAACCCCAGAGCGCCACATTTCTTCTACTGTTTTTAACGAATAGTTGTCTTCACCAAGCAATCGTTGTTCTTTTAATGGATCGATCCAACGGCTATTCTCAATCGATAAAATTAAGCGACGTACAAATTCGTAACCAGTGTTATATCCAGTAATTTCATAGTTATTCAAAATATTCGGATCTTTCCTATCGATATTATACTGAACAATTTCATTACCCATAATACCCTGATCTCCTATCCTTCTATCTACAATGGATTTTAATAACTTTTAACATGTATCTGTCATACCAGTAAATTTATACATAATAACCTCCTGATGGTGGGAAATATTTCATTAACATTTCCTGCAGAGAGTTATGTAGTAATTCTACTTCCCAAGAATCGTGCCAAAAAATAAATATATTACCGTCTGAATTCATTAAAATAGGATTCCCTGAGCCATCATTTGAAATAACATAGGCATCCTTCAATTCATGCGGAATCATATCTTCTCCACCTTTTTTAAACCAATGTGTAAGTTCGACTACAGTACTTTTTCCAATAAAACTTCCGTTATTAAACGCATGTATATTTAAGCCGACACAAGCACCTCCAAATATTTTAATAAATTGAATATACTCTTCTTTAAACTTTACATTTAAAACTTGTTCAGCATTCAATATTTCTTCGTCGGTTGCTGGTATTCCTTTAAACCCTTTGAACTCACTTTTGTAAAAGATTCAATTCTACTAATAAGATTGGCATCCATATTTAGCGCTCTCCCCCATATACAAAAATCAGTATGATCATAGTACTGAATATCACTTTACGCTTTCAAAGTCTAATAAGTACGAAAATGCCTTTTTTCTTTATTGAAAAACTCTCTAATCTAATGGTCATCTAGTGAAACTATTTTTATATGACTAAGTCATATAGATACGAGATATCCCTAGTAATACAAGTCCAATCCAAAATATAAACCATCACCACATATACTATAATTACCATAAATAGTTTTATATTTCCATGGTGATTATAACATTGTTATAAACGTTTTATGTAATAGTAGTAGGTAAGCCCGTATTCAAATAACGCATATAAACAACCAGGCACCTCCGGTACGATAGATGTATCAATTAAAGGAGGCACTTTTTTTATGTCCACTAC
>NZ_JBGCCF010000049.1:0-21654 GCF_041262385.1 Lysinibacillus sp. RC46
GTACAAACTCAAGCAGCATAATTTTTAAAAACGTAAGTTTTCTTAATAGGAGCAGTCTAAGCTCTTGAAAAAAGTGATTTATGAAATTGATTCAAATAGTATCATTTGTATAAATGAATATTTTTCGTTCAAGATATTCTAAATAAAATATATTGGAATAAGGAATTTTTTCTTGTTCGTTTTTGGATGTAGACTTTGCTAGTAAATAGTTGTCGGAGCTTTTTTCAAGAGTTGATACGATATCTTGAATAAAAGACGTTACTTTGTGAATGTTAAATGTACATGATTCTTCTTTAAGTTTTTCTATAATTTTAATGTTAACCTTCATTTAAGACATATTTTCCTTTCAAAATTGGTTGTTAGTAATTTAAAGTGAATGTAAAGAGTATATCAAATGTTACGCTGATTTTTATAATTGTAGGATAGTTTTTACCAAGATATACAAAAGAATCATAGATTTATGAACTAAGCTATTTCTAAGCAGAGGAATCTGTCCGTAGAAATGGCTTTTTATTGTATGTAAAAATTTGTTTGAAAAATTCAGTCTTATATCATTTTTAAAACCTACAATGAAGTCAAAGGAAAGGAGTAGTGTAGATGAAAATGAAAAAAATTAGTCTTGTTGTAGTTCTTATATTGACAGGTTTTATAACAAATGACGTAGTCGTACATGCAGATGATCACGAACATAAAGATAAAAAACATGAAAAGTATAAAGAATATAAGGACTATAAAGACGACGATGATGATGACGATAAGAAATATTACTATGACGATGAAGAAGAAGGGGAAACTTATTATTTTCAAGACGCAGTAAGTGCGAAAGGTACTTGGAATATTTGGACACGAACAGTTGCTGCAGATAAAGAAGTGCTACCTTTTATAAACTCTCAAAAAGTCACGTTAAAGGTAGAAGGGACAAATAAGGAGCTAAGCTTTTTTATTGTACCAAAAGACGGTGAATTTTTTGTACCGGGTAAAGCAGTAGCACAGGCCCTAGGAGCAAAAGCGACATTTTACAAAGAAAGTAAAATTTTAGACGTCCGAAATGGAGCAAATGAATTAATTTACCGAGCAGGAACTAACGTTGTTTATGATAACAATGTGAAAACACCATCTCCTGCACAAGTATTTTACATGAATGAAGAATTATATGTACCGATTAGTACAATAACGAATGGCTTAGGCTATATAGCAGAGTGGCAAGAAAATAATCAAACATTTGTCTGCCAACCAATTACGAATTAGGGGGGAAGCACTATGAAAGATCCGAAAAAGGCAAAATGGGTATTAGGGGCGTCAGGGATACTTTTATCTGCAGCGATACTAACCCAAATTAACAATCCAACAGAAGCCGAAACTACACGTACAAAAAATATTCAGGAAGTAGATCAGAAAAATATGACGGAAAAAGAAAAAGAACTAGCTCAGCTGGATTGGACAAACTTTGAAATGACAAGTCAGCCTGCTGTTAAAAGCGAGCGCAAAACGAAAAGAACTTAATGGAGTTGGTCGTGTGGATACACTAACTTTGCAAATAATGAATACTGAATTTTATATAGCTATGCCAAAAGGTGTTTATTTCGTATGGAAAGATAAAGCGGAGAAATGGCTTCAATACGTAGCAAAAGAATGGTCAAGATTTCAAGCGAATAATGAATTATCACAACTAAATGATTTGAAAATTGGAGAAACGCTACGCATTAATTCGTTACTGTATGATTGTTTAATGCAAGCAAATCAATATTATCAACTTTCTAACGGTTTATTTTCACCGTATCTTAAACGCCAATTAGAACAGCATGGCTACAATCAATCTTTCCCATTTGATTCAGCTAAAAGCAAGGTATTTCAGAACAAACCTCTTATTGCTAATCAACCATTTCAATTTCTAGGCGATGAGCAAGTCATGAAGGTAGCTCAGCAGGAAATTGATTTAGGTGGATTTGCCAAAGGGTATGCCATTGAAATATTGGCGAAGTGGCTTGAGCAAGAGATATCTCCCGATTTCGGACTAATAGATGGGGGAGGGGATATGAAAATGTGGTCTTCTGGGGAAAAAACTTGGACAATTGGTGTTGCAGATGCCTGGGATATCGACAAGGAAATTAGCTCCATCAAAATGAAAACAGGTGCTATCGCTACATCCAATCGAGTGTATCGAAGCTGGATGCAAGGATCCATGAAGAAACATCATTTATTAAACGGACAAACAGGTGAAATAGCTAATACAGAAGTCTTACAAGCTTCAGTCGTAACGTCCTCATTATGTGATGCAGAGGTTGGTGCCAAACTATGCTTTCTTATGGATGAAGGTGAATTGCAGCAATGGTTCGAAAATAATTGTCAACAAAGTGCCCGCTTCATTGTTAAAGAAGGGCAAGTAGCAAACTGGAGAATGACGGGGGTGAAATAAATGATCATCAGTACGTGGGAATGGATTCGATTATTAGGGTTTTTAGCGTATTTTTATTTTACAATTTCCATTATATTTGGTTTGTTGAGAAAAGCAGCATTTGTCAAATCCCATAAAAACTTAATTTATCATATACATCAAAATGCTGGATGGCTAGGATTAATTACCGTAATTGCGCATATGTTAGTGCTTTTAATCGATCATTATCAGCCTTATAGTATAATGGGGATTTTAATTCCGTTCTCCGCTAAATATCAGTCTCTACCATCGGCACTTGGAACAATAGCATTTTATTTATTTTTAATGGTAGTCATGACATCGGATTTATGGATTCGAACAATGAATCGCTCGTTATGGAAAAAGCTACACTTTCTTGTGTTACCAGCATGGGCATTATCACTTGCTCATGGAGTGTTAATAGGAACGGATACAGAAAATACGTTGATTATTATGTTTTATGTAGTTTCTGGGGGAATTACCATGTTAGTGCTGGTTGCAAGAACAATAAGCCAGTTCATGAAAAAAGTAAATATTTCAACGTCACAACAATAATTAAGAGGAAGCGGGGCTGTTTTAAAAAGCCCCGCTTCCTTTATGTTGAATAATGTTTATATTGGGAATTCAATATGAAATGTAGTGCCTTTATCGACTTTACTTGTCGCATAAATTTCCCCCTCATGCTGCTCCACTATTGCTTTTGCTATGGCAAGACCTAAACCAGTACCATTTCGTTGACGAGCAGCATCACTTCGGTAAAATCGCTCAAACACTAAAGGTAATTCCTGTTCAGTCATACCAACGCCGCTATCAGCAACAGTAATTTTTACAGAATCTCTATTTTTTAAAAGCGTCAGTGTTATTGCTCCACTATTTGTATATCTTATCGCATTGTCTAAAAGAATATAGAGCAGCTCTTGTATCTTTGAAGCATCACCAAGCAGCTCGATGTTTTCTTGGATTTCAGTAGAAAACTGTATGTCAGGAGGCATAATCCTTTGAAATTTCGTGCTCACTTTTAGGAGTAATGTTGATAATGGTATGCTTTCTTTTTGAATGGAAACCTGCTGCTGATCGTGTCTTGCTAAGAACAGCAGTTTATCTATGAGCTCTTTCATTATTTCAGCCTCATCTTTTAAGTCCACAATTAATTCCTTCCCAAAAGGGCTTAATTGCTTTTCTTCTTCCAATTCTAAAATTTCAAGTGAACTATAAAAAATACTTAATGGTGTTCGTAATTCATGGGAAGCATCGGATACGAACTTTTTTTGTTTATCGAACGACCATTGAATAGGGACCATCGCTTTACCAGCTAAATAATAGGCCAATAGACCGATTAAGATCGTAGAAATACAAGTTAATACTATTAGTAAATACTTTGTCATCTGGAAAAAGTGATGCTGTGACGTCACAGATTTACCAACGAAAATATAGCCTGCTACAGTATCATCGTTGTAAATTGGCTTTTTCAAAATTAGAAAATGCTCTTCTTGCCATTCATAATGTTGTATGAGCTCCTCATCAGGATTTTCATTCCCAAACGCTTTTTCAATCTGATTCTTCAGACCCTTGTAAGATTCATCACCATGGACAAACTTATGATCTTTTGTGTAAATATAGTAAAAAAAACTGCGATTTGGGTCAAAATTTAAAGTTTTAGTGTCTGCATGAACATGTTCAAAGAAATCATGCTCTTGCTTACCATAAAAGTCTTCTAATTCGTTTATTTGTTGATTTTCCATTAATTTTACGAGGGAAAAGTATATAACAATAACGAATAGTGAAAATAACAATAAGTAAAGCGTTGCATACAAAAAGGATAATTTTTTTTTCGTTTTATGAAACATTAGTCTTCCCTCAGTTTATAGCCAATCCCTCTAACGTTTTGAATACGTGATTTGGATTGACCATCATCAATTTTTTTTCGAACAAGCTTGACTAAAGCATCTAAGGAATTATTCGAAACATCGTAATCGTAGCCCCAAATATAAATACAAATTTGTTCTCTAGTTAGTACACGACCTTTATTGATAAATAAATACTCCAAAAGTAAAAATTCATTTTTAGTTAGATCAACTACTTCATTATTGTACAAAAACACACGAGAATCTACATTCAGCTGTAATTGATCGATCTGGATGACCTGTTCTATCACTTTATCTTTTCTTCGTAGTAATGCGCGAACTCTTGCTAACAGTTCCTCTATTTTAAATGGTTTTACTATGTAATCATCTGCGCCACTATCAAGACCTTTAATGATGTCCTCTGTGTCGTCCTTCGCTGTTAGCATTAAAATACTACCATTGAATCCAGTGTTTCGTAGCTGCTGGCACACTTGAATTCCACTAAGGTGCGGCATCATCCAATCTAAAATAACAAGATCGTATTGTTCTGTAAGCGTATGGTCTAGCGCTTCCTGTCCATTCTCCGCTTCAGTCACATTATGAAATTCTTTCTTTAAAATATGAACGATATTTCTTCTTAACCGTGCATCGTCTTCTGCTAGTAATATTTTCAAAGCAGCTTCCTCCTATATACTATATTCAACTAAGTATACGCATATAAAAATGAAATGAAACTGAAAAAAGTTCCTTCCTCCATTATTGTATTCCATACTTCGATAAGAGTTGAAGTTTTTCCTGTCTATAATGTTCTTAAACATAGAAATAGGGGGACAAATAATGAATATTTATAAATTTACAGCATTGTTAGTTTTAACGACCTTTTTAATGGGATCTTCGTTTGCCATTGTTAAATTGGGATTGCCTTATGCATCTCCACTGTTATTGGCTGCACTCCGCTTTCTACTGGCAGGGATTTTGATGGCTGTCGTCGTATTAGCGTTAAAAAGACCTCATCCTACTTCAAAAGAAGGCTGGATGAAAATTTTAACGATTGGAGCATTTCAAACTGCGGGTGTAATGGGCTGTATTTTTTTAAGCTTACGGACAATTACAGCAAGTGAATCTTCTATTCTAACGTTTACGAATCCTTTGCTTGTAGTTATATTCGCTACAATATTTACGAAAGCACGTTACCGATTGTATCAATGGTGTGGTGTTTTCTTGGGGTTAATTGGTGTTACGATTACAATGGGTATACAGATTGAAGGTGAAATCGGCATTCTTTTTGGTTTTCTTTCAGCTGTTTTTTGGGCAATTGCGACATTACTAGCTAAAAAGTGGGGAGTATCATTTGATACATGGGTGCTTTCAGCCTATCAAATGCTTTTTGGTGGTTTACTACTTTTAATGGCAAGTTTCGTGTTAGAACAACCATTTTTTACTGTGAATGTTCATTCAGTATCCATTTTATTATGGCTTAGCATTTTCTCGTCAATTGTTCAATTTGCCGGCTGGTATTATCTTTTACAAAATAGTGATCCTGGAAAAACGAGTGCCTTTTTGTTTTTAGCTCCTTTTTTCGGCGTGATAACAGGCTGGATACTATTAAATGAACCATTAAAACCATCGCTAGTCGTAGGAGGGCTGTTTATAATTGTCGGTATTTATTTGGTGAACCGTAACTTTACGGCTAACGCAAAAAAAATATCCGCGGGGAGTCGAATATAGACTGTCCGCGGAAAGTAGGCAGAGCCCTGTGCTAGTTTATACATCTAACTGAAAAACGTCTTTAAAGCCAGCCCTTCCTTTTTCAGTCACTTTAATGGCACGAATAGACGGGACACGAGTCACCCAACCCAAACTTAAAAAATGTGTAAGCATTCCTTGACCAAGAGCACCAGCTAGATGATAACGTCGTTCACTCCAATCCAAACATGCATGGGAAAATGATCGACGCTTTCTTTTTAAATCATCTAAATCAAGACCGAAATCTATAAAAAATTGTGCACCTTCAGCTGTTATGAGAAACTGCTTTTCTTCTAGTTTTAGATAGCCTGCGTTAACCAAAGAGTCTGTTAATTGAACACCTAGTTTACCAGCTAAATGGTCATAGCAAGTTCTTGCACCTTGTAGTAATTTCATTTGGCTTGATTGTTTTAATGAGCGTACTTCAGGTGGTGGAGAAATCGCTAGGAAGGATTCTAGTAAATGAGCAATTTCTTCGTCTGCTAATTGAAAATATCGATGACGGCCTTGTTTCTCTACTTTCACAAGTTTACCGTCTACTAACTTTGCAAGATGAAAGCTAGCTGTCTGGGGTTTAATGGCAGCCATATAAGCTAATTCACTTGCTGTATGAAAACGACCATCCATCATACTAGCTAGCATCGTAGCTCTTGAAGTTTCTCCAAGGAGAGAAGCAATTTCAGCCATATTTGGATTAATACTCATTTGTCACAATCCTTTCTGCATTCCATATTTCGATTTTCATAAAAGTATTTATCGTTTACAATAATACATAAAAAGGTGGGAGTAAATAGCTATGGAAACATATTATGCTGTAATTTTTACATCACAAAGAACAGATGAGGATGGGGAAGGCTATGCCAAGATGGCAGAAGTGATGGACGAACTAGCACAAAAGCAACCTGGATTTCTTCGTGTAGAAAGTGCTAGAGATGCTGAAGGGAAAGGAATTACTGTATCCTATTGGGAGTCACTAGAGGCCATCCAAGCATGGAAAGAAAATTCAAAACATCTAGTTGCACAGCAATTCGGAAAAGAAAAATGGTACATGGAATATAACGTGGAAATTTGTACAGTCATAAAAGATTATTCTTTTACAATGTAATCGGGAAACGTCAAAACCAAATTTAGGAGAATTTAATATATGACTATTTTAGAAGAATGGCATGAACAAAGAAGAAATTTTAATCCTTCTGATCCAGCCAGTATTAATCAAATGCATGAGTTTAAGGAAAAAGTGAAACTTCAAGAGCAAACTGAAGGTAATTTTAGGATACTCGCAGACATCTACTGTATGCTTAGGATGTATTCGGATGCCTATAAGATTTTCACTTTAGTTATGGATGTAGGGAACAAGAAAGATCAGAAAAAATTTGGATCAATAAAATATTACATAGATAATCCGAATTGTGTGAAACCTTTGTATCCTTGTAAAATTAGAGAGGATAAAATAATTAAAACAATAATACCTAAATTTAAGTATTTGCCAGACCCATTAAAATCTAAAATCTTTGAAGCGGAAGAAGATGTAACTTGTGATTGCTGCGAACAGGAAGTAGATGTTTATTATACTGGAAGTATTTATGCTGTTGAAGAGGTTGATTATCTCTGTCCTACATGTATACATAGTGGTGCAGCTGCTAAAAAATACGACGGTTCTTTCCAGCAGGACTTACTAAATGATGAGAATGTTATAAATTCCAGTTTTACTGAGGAAGTAATGTGTAGAACACCTGGTTTTATTAATTGGCAAGGTAATAATTGGATGGCTCATTGCTCAGATTATTGTGCATTTATTGGCTATGTTGGCTGGAGTGAGTTAGTGGAGTTGGGCATTACAGAACAATTTGAAAATTATACTGGTTTTTCTATTGAAGAGTTATCAGAATCACTTATGAATAATGGGCATCATCAAGGGTATTTATTTCGATGCTTAGAATGTGGTCGCTATGTCCTTTATTCTGATTTTAGTTAAACGTGAAAAACAGTATATCTTCATTCAGTAGAAGACTCCTACCTCTTAAAGTGGTGAGATGAATGAGGATGTGGTTTCTTTTCAAGGTGTCCAAACATCTACTGAAATAGAGGAACTCAGTCTAAGAACGCCACGTCCTGTGGCAACGACTGAGTGACCAACATCGTATTGGCCTAAAGCCTCCGGTGGATGTTACGGATTTTTTAAAGGAATGAATAAAGGAAGTTAGCCTAAAACCTTCGCATCCAGCTAAAACGGCTAACTGACCTGCATCGGTAAAAACACCACGTCCTGTGGTATTACCGAAATGACCGACATCGTGTCGGCCCTCGTGCAGGCCTGGGCACAATTCAAAATCCTAACGCAATTACGCCGAGGCGAAATTGATCTGATGAGGGGGAGGAGAATTGGACAATTTTTTTCAACGTTATATAGATTCATGGCGTTTTAATGGTTGGTTTATCCACGATATCTTTTTAGGCATTGTCATTGGCGTTGGGCTTTTATTAGTATTGTATGCTTTGTTCAAACGCCGATTTAATTTTGCTCTTGTCATAACTTTTATCCTGTACGCTTTTTTAGGGAATCTTTTGATGATTGCCTTTGGTTTAGCTGGTCGAAGCTTCCCTATCAATTCAGAATCACCCATATATACAGATAATGCACAGAAAATTGCTGTCCAAATGGTTAAAGGATCTGAAAATAACGGTACAGGTAATGGCATTACGCAAATTATTTCACATCATCAAATTATTGCGATTAATTTGCAAACAGGTGAAAAACAGTGGACGAAATCTTCTTCAAGTAAAGAGACTTTAATAGGCAATTTTATGGGGGGACTTCTTGTTCATCATCGTGACGGTGAATACGGGAAACTTTCATTATTAGATATGAAAACGGGGAAAGAAAAGCTCTCTGAAAAAGAATTTACGGAAAAGCATAAACAGTTAATAGATGTTTTAGATATAGGTTCTCACAATATAGTTTTATTAGAGAATAATCTTTATTTAGAGGGTGTCGATGGGAACTTTTATCGCTTCGATGGCAAGAAATTAGCTGAAGATAACAAAGCTGAAAAATATCTTTCTACAAAATTTTTCATAGAATCCGATATTCCAGGTTATTTTGCTTCGCACAATCAACCGTTGGAGGATTATGAAGAGGTTCGAGAATTTAGCAGCAATGTATTAGCTGAACCTGCCATACAAGTATACAAGAATTTAGATCCTGCCGTATTAGATGTTGATTTGCAACAACAAACAGCTATTGTATCTTATCGACAAACGAAGCGAGAAAGTGCAGACAGTATCGTATTATTATATGACATGAAAAACCATCGCATTATTTGGGAAGAAAATATAGGTGTTGTTAACGCTGAGCAAAAAAATCCGGGTGTTCGTACATTAGAGAACTACTTTGCGATTCAAGCAGGAGATGAGTTTTTGTTGTTAGATAAGAACACGAAAAAAGAAATGTTCAGATATCAGCTACGTTGGAATCGCCCAGTTCAGTGAAAATTAAAGAGCGTAGAATTATTTATCCCCTCCAAGTAACGACTTGTGAGGGGGTTTTTTATAGAGTTGCTCTATATATCACAAAATGATATATTATTTAATGGTATATCATTTTGTGATATATTGGAGGTGTAGACAATGAAATCATTAGAGCAGTTAACAGATTCTGTTTTTTATATTATGGCTGCCTTAACGGAGCCTCGCCATGGTTATGCTGTCATGAGTTTAATAGAGGAGACAACAAAGGGGACTTTCGTAGTTGGTCCAGCATCCCTTTATACAATTATTAAAAAACTATTATCTGAACAACTTATTCAGCTACATGATGATTCGGATTCTCGGAGAAAGGTCTATGTCTTAACGGATAAAGGTCGAGAAATATTGCTCGAAGATATTGAAAGAAGAAAGGTCATGATTCAGTTGGCAGAGCAGGGACTACAAAGGGGGCAAAAATAGTGCGAAATAAGAGATATATGGCATCATATGGTTTAGCTTTTTTTGAGGAGCGCGATATGAAAGAATTAAGTGAAAAAGCGGCAAATGGGTGGCATTTAAAAAGATTTCGATGTGCTGGCTATGGGCTAGAGAAAGGTGAACCAGAAGACGTCATTTTTAGTATTGATTATCGTAAATTACCGAAGGATGAAGAAGAGGAGTATTTTGAGCTATTTGCTTACGGTGGCTGGACACATGTTTGTTCTAGTGCAGATATGCATATTTTTAAGGCAGCACCAGAAACTACACCCATATATAGTGACGCTGAGTCTTCTATTGATAAACTAGCGCGTCTTGCAAAGCCTGTAAACCTAGCTGCATCTATTTCTCTTGCTATAACGATGGTTTTGTGGATATTTATGATGTTTACCACTGGGACAATTCAACACGTTGCAGAGCAAGGATTTGAATATTCCTTTATTTTTACTGTTCCAGCAGTGATGACTTCTGGTGGAGTATACTATCATATGTGGAAGAACCTACGATTAAAATCAAAGCATATATAAAGAACGAACAGCTGAAGTTTATCAGCTGTTTTTTTCATGTTCGGTAAAATGAGGGGGTGGGTTTCTGTTTCAACTAGGCGATTTCGATGAGCCGCTTGGTCCAAGCGTAGTGTTATGAAGAAAAGATAAACTGAACCACAGGAAAAATTTGACTTCGTGCCGAAGTATTAGTATGTAGAATATAGATATCTAATTATTTCGAAAATAATTGGGGTGTTTTAGATCATTATATTACAATCTAGGCATGTCCAATGTTTGATGACAATATAATAGTACAGTTGCCTACATTAATTAGTAGTACACTTGCAAAGTAGGAAAACTATAACTAACTACTCAGTGAGAAAGGATAGGATGGAATGAATATTGGGAATAGTGTTGCGCTTATTGTAAGTCTGATTTTTTCAAGCATTTTGGTTCGGGCAATATATCGCGTTTTTGTGAAAAAGAAAGTACCTACTATGACCTATACACCATATGATGATGCCATGAATGGTAGAGGTAAACATGACAATTAAGTGAGTGGTTACAAACATCAAACAGTAAGCTGCAGGCTTCATGTAACTAATAGTATAAAATATGAGAATCTACTATTATTTCAATAAGAAATAATAGTAGATTATTTTTATTTTATCAATGATAAGATTTACGAAGGAATTTTATCCTGTATTTGGTATTATTTAATCAAGGGACAGTCAATAATTTTGTGTAAATGACAATCCAACCTTTTCGTATAGATCAAAGAATGATTTTGTTTTTAGGAAGGTTAGTTTCAGACATAGCCGAGGTTGATTATGTAGGTACAGCCCTTACTTTTCAAATGTGTATTGGTTTCTTACTTACTATATTTTCAATAAATCTAATCCCTATTATACTGAGGATCATTGGATGGGAGTGGATCTTTACAATATTAGCGATTGGACCTATTCTTGGAATTGGATTTATGTTCAAATATAGACGCTACGAAATAACTAATGAGAAAGTGTAATTGTAACTTTTAAGTATTATCTCTATCACAAAAAATGAATAGCCTCAAATAAAAAATCCAATCGTTTTGATTATTTCTTTCAAAACAATTGGATTATTTTAATGGTAAAACAATATTTTTTTTTAAGTGATGAAGCTCAGGCTTTCTTTTCTTTCGGGTATCCGATGAGGATAGCAATGGTTCCGCAAATTCCTATAAGGACTGGATAGAAAGAGTATTGCAGCATGCTCACTGGCGATATTCCGGCTACGCTTGCGGCTGCCAGGAATTGGGCTCCGTATGGCAGTAGACCTTGGATCGTACAGGAGAAAATATCTAATATACTTGCGGATTTTCTCGGCTCAATCTCATACTGTTCAGCAATATTTTTTGCAAGTGGACCAGCAATTAAAATAGCAATCGTATTATTGGCCGTAGATAAATTTGTTAAACCCACTAGGCCGGCAATGCCAAATTCAGCACCTTTTTTCGATTTAATCCTTTTTGTTGCAAGGTGAAGTAGAAAGTCAATCCCTCCGTTAAACTTAATAACCTCCACCATTCCAGCTATTAATATCGCAAGGAATGCCATTTCATACATGCCTGACATTCCTTCGCCGATCTTTTGAAAAAGGCTCATTAAGTGATAGCTGCCATCCGCTAAGCCAACAGCCCCGGCAAGAACAATCCCAGATGCCAGAACAAGGAAAACATTCATTCCAGCTAACGCTAAAATAATAACCAAAACATAGGGAACAATTTTTACCCAACTATAGCTTAAATGCTCCACTTGTGCAGTTTCACCCATTGTGATAACTCCTAAAATAAGGCTCGTTACAATAGCTGCCGGCAACACAATCCAAAAATTCACCTTAAATTTATCCTTCATTTGTGCACCTTGTGAACGAACGGCAGTAATTGTTGTATCTGAAATAAAAGATAAATTATCGCCAAACATCGAACCGCCAACAATCGCTGCCATTACTAAAGCCATGGAAAGGTCGATATGCTCGCTTATCCCAACTCCAATTGGAGCCAGTGCAACAATCGTTCCCACCGATGTACCCATTGATAGGGAGATAAAGCAGGCGATGATGAACAAGCCTACGACAAGTAAGTTTGGCGGAACGACCGATAAAGCAAAGTTTACAGTGGAGTCCACTGCCCCCATGCCTTTTGCTACCGCTGAAAAGGCACCAGCCAAGAGAAAAATAATGACCATCAGCATGACATTTAAGTTTCCTGCGCCTTTGCAAAAAATATCAACCTTTTGCGCAAACGATTCTTTTCGATTCATTGCCAAAGCCACAGCGCCTGAAATAGAAATGGCTACAATGACAGGGAAGGCGTAAAAATCACCTGTAATAACCCCTGAACCAATAAATAAAATTAAAAAAACAACAAATGGGATCAGCGCCCATGGATTCTCTTTCTTCATGTCTACCTCCAAAAAATAAAATTGGACACGTCTTTTGTCCATTCTTTTTACGATAAAAAGGCCTCTTCTTGTAACAACAAGAAGAGGCCTTATATCTATAAAACACTCCTCTTATCTATCAAGCCTTTGCCTGCTGGATTTGGCACAGTAACTTAAATCATAAGTTCCGCTGCCGAGATTTCATCGGGCCAGTCCCTCCATCTCTCTTGATAAGAAGCAAATATATTATTTTTTTCACAATAATAAATATTATAATAAAAAGTCGATTTTTGCAACATATTTTTAATCAAGCTTGGTTTAAAAGCTATATTAATTAAGGAAATTGAACAAGTAAGAGGTTTAGAGGATAGGAAAGCGTGAATTTTTGGTGTCGCTGTTTTTACGCAGCACAACTTGATTTAACAACTGAAAGGGGGAAAAAGGAGGCGCCCTTAGAATTGGAGGGGCGCCTCACCTAAAACATTTGTGGTAAAAATTCCGTCATAAAGCGTTGATTTTTACGTAGCCATATTTTTAAAATCATACGATGTGTTAGGAGGCGTTGTCTTTTTTGTGGTCTAGCCTTTGCTTCTATTAAACTTTGTAGTAGAGTGCAGGTTTCTGTTGCCAATCCTTGAGGATCAACGAGGACGTCAAGTTTATAATCAATTAACTGAGTAGCCTGAACCTTTGCAAGTAATTGTGCAAAGCGAGTATTCATTTCTGGAAAGTTTTCTTCTAGTTCTAAGTCGATTAAAGTATATAATGTTTGTTCAATTTCAGCTTCGAGCGCTTGTAATTGTTCAATGGACGGCTGTGTCAAAAAATCACCTCTAGTATTTCAAAAATGCTGCTACACAAGGACAAAGCCAAGTGCCGCGAAAAGTAAACCGAATAAAACTGTAGTGCATATATAAATAATCGCTTGCCTCCATTTTTTCTGCTCTAAGAGTTGCAAACATTCAAAACCAAATGTTGAAAAGGTCGTATATGCTCCTAAAAAACCAAGCCCTATAAACTGCCAAATCCAATCATTTGGATGTAATGCAAATAGAAAGCCAAGTGCAAAAGAACCCGTTATATTAATAAAAAATGTTGCCCATGGGTATGTATGGACAATCAATCTTCCTAGATAAAATCTTGTTAGTGCACCCAAAAATCCACCGATACCAATCATTATCATACGAAGCGCCCCTTTGCTAGTTTAAATCCTAGCCATGCACAAGCTAAACCGCCAAAAACACTTACAAAAATATAAAGAACGGCTTGTAGCCATTTACTATCCTGCAAAAGTAATAGCGTTTCTAAAGAAAATGTTGAAAAGGTTGTAAAAGCACCAAAAAAGCCAGTACCAATTCCTATAATAACAGGTGTTCGCTTTGTAAACGTTGTAAATAGCCATGCTAAACAAAAGCAGCCAATTAAGTTCATACAAAGTGTCGCAAATGGAAAACCACCGTTATTTGAAAGTACTAGACCAAGGCTATATCGACAGATGGCACCCAAAAATCCGCCGATTCCAACAGCTAAAAATGATTTCAAAGTAAAGACTCCTTATTAAAATGTCTATATTAAAAAGTGTATCATGAGATACCCATTTTAGATAATAGTTAGGCGTTAAATTAAAGTTGGGTGATAAATTAAAAAAGTTAGGCGATAAATTTAAAAATTAGGGCGATAAACCTTGAAATTGTTCCGATAAATTGATTTGGACCCTATCGAACTAGCTTTGTTCGACAGGGTCTTCCAGCGATGTTTCAATAACATGTTTTAATTGAAAAATAGAAGATTGTTGACTTTCGCTCTTCTTGAAAATAAAGACAGTTTCTATTATTTCGTTTAACTGCGGCAAACCATAATAGTAAATGTTGGAGTAGTAGTAAAGGTTAATTAGTTAACACAGCCAATCGTATTGTCTATTTGTAGGAATCAAGGACACTTCTTACCGATTTTAGTTCCTTCATCGTAAAAGGAACTTGATTCTTTTAGCCACTCTGCCATCGCACGTGTATACATATAGCATCTGCTTCACACAAGTAGTGTAACAGATGAACTTGTTTCTGCTGTTGCAATCATGTCATAATTTATTACTATGATTGATTATTAACATTGTCAATGACAGTATCGAAGTCTTTATTGGAATCGACACTTTCAGTTATTGTAAAAACATAACCATCTGGATCTTCTATCGTTAATTCTTTTGCATTCCATGGTTGAACTGTCGGCTGTTGAATGATTTTCGTTTTATTTTCTAGTGCAGCCAGATAAATACTATGAATATTATTAGAGAAAACATTAATAATGACAGAGTTAGAAGTGCTGACTTCTTCATCCTTTAATAACATTAAATCTTGATACTTGGCTCCTCTCAAATGTGTCATGGAAGTTGTTCCGTTCGCATCTGGGAAATCAAATACCGAATTGAAATTGAGTACGTTTGCATACCATTCCTTTGATTTTTCAATATTGCTTACTTTTAGCTTTACGAATAAGGGCATTTGATAAAATTCATTCATGTTTATTTCCTCCTTTAGGTTCATACAAACTAACCATAAAGGCTTACGTTGCGTTAAAGTCAATACAAAAAGTTATAGGTTTGAAATTCTAAATTTAAGGTGCCTAGTTTACTTTGTTCCAAGATTGTAATTGTAGTAATTCATTGCTTTAAAGCGTTAATTATTTCCTGAAAAACGTAAAAAATAACAGTTAGTTGGTTGACAAATATTTCTAAAGTGTGATAATCTTCAAGAACACTATAACAATCTTAAGTAGAGGAGGGCATGACGATGTTAATTTTACCAGTATCATATCAAAGCACAACTGCATACATTGTCCATGTCTTCTAACTTTTTTATTTTGCGTTGCAAATAAAGGGCATGGGTAACTCCTGACCTTTTATGAAGAGACACATGCTCTTTTTTTGGGTATGTGTCTTTTTTGTTGCAAAAAAGGGTTGTAGTGACAATGAAAAAGGAGTGCATGTGTATGCGAAACAAAGTACAAAAAATGATTTTCATCAAGGTATTTCTGGATAGTGGGTAGCACAGCTTTAACAGCACTAGAGAAAGAAGGTTATAACGTATGTTTGATGTTTTAAGTAAATTAGGCTGGTTTTTTAAGAAATATTGGAAGCAATATTCTATAGCTGTCGTGCTATTAATGATTGCGAGTGGCTTAGAAGTTGTTCCACCGTATTTACTAGGGTCAATTATTGATATATTGACTGCTGGAGAAATGACACCAGCTATTTTAACGAAGTATATTTTGATTTTCGTGTGTATCATTATTGGGGGTTATGCCCTTAATTTTGTGTGGCAATTCAGATTATTTGAAGGGGCTATTAACTTAGAGAAAATTTTACGTCGAAACCTTATGCAGCATTTTTTACGCATGACACCGACGTTTTATGAAAAAAATCGCACCGGGGATTTAATGGCACGTGCGACGAATGATTTAAACGCAGTGTCGTTGACCGCTGGTTTCGGGATTATGACATTGGTTGATTCCACAATCTACATGGGCTTTATTATTTTTGCCATGGGTTTTATGATTTCGTGGAAGCTTACTTTTTTTGCAATGCTGCCAGTACCGATCATGGCTATCCTTATTCAATATTTAGGGAAGATTGTGCACGAACGCTATATGAAGGCGCAGGATGTTTTTGGAGAGCTGAATGATAGTGTTCTAGAGTCGGTTGCAGGTGTGCGGGTTGTACGGGCATACGTACAAGAAAAAAAGGACGAAACAAATTTTGCAGAGATGAGCGAGATTGTGTATGAAAAAAATATGCATACCGCAAAAATTAACGCCTTATTTGGACCGATTACAAAGGTCGGTACGGGGATTAGTTATGTTGTAGCGCTTGGCTATGGTGCTCATTTAGTAGCAACAGAGGCTATGACAGTTGGGCAGCTTGTAACGTTCAATGTTTACTTGGGGCTAGCAGTTTGGCCAATATTTGCAATTGGGGAACTTATCAATGTGATGCAACAAGGTAACGCTTCTCTTGATCGTGTACAAGAAACGCTAAACTATGAGGCGGACGTTCGGAATATTGCGAATCCACGAATGATTTCGACACCAAGTGCAATTGGCTTTGATGATTTAACATTTCAATATCCAATGAGTCAGGTGAAAAATCTCCAGGAAATTTCGCTGTCATTGAAAAAGGGGCAAACACTTGGAATTGTTGGTAAAACAGGAGCGGGTAAAACGACCTTCTTACGACAATTATTACGCGAGTATCCAATCGGCGAAGGACAGCTATCGATTGATGGAGTCGATATTACTGCACAAACGAAGGAGCAGTTACTCGACTGGATTGGTTATGTTCCACAGGATCATGTTCTATTCTCACGTACTATTCGTGAAAATATTTTATTTGGGAAAGAGGATGCTACACAGTCTGAGTTGCAGCAGGCGGTTCGTGCAGCATACTTTGAAAAGGATTTAAAAAATTTACCAATGGGTCTTGAGACACTTGTTGGTGAAAAAGGTGTATCTCTTTCAGGTGGTCAAAAGCAACGTGTTTCAATTGCGCGTGCTCTTATTAAAGACCCTGAAATTTTAATGCTTGATGACTCGCTTTCTGCTGTAGACGCCAAAACAGAGGCAAGAATTATTGAGAATATACAGCGAGAACGACAAGACAAAACGACGATTATTACAACGCATCGTTTATCAGGAATTCAGCACGCCGATTTAATTATCGTGCTAGATGAAGGTCAAATTGTAGAGCAGGGAACACATGAGCAGCTTCTTTCACAACAAGGATGGTATAAAGAGCAATTTGACCGTCAGCAGCTAGAAGGAGGTGCCTCATGAGTACGAGTCAACGTTTAACACGCTATGCAATGTATTTTAAAAAACCGATACTACTTGGACTATTTTTCTTAACAATCGCCGTCTTTACGGAGCTTGTTGGGCCGTTTATTGCGAAGCATATCATTGATAATTACATGACAATTGGCCACATTGAATTAAAACCAATTACTTGGCTATTAGTTGTCTATTTACTTTTAGCAATAGCTACAGCTGTTTTACGCTATTTTATGTATATCTATTTACAAATGGGTGCCAACCGTGTTGTACAAAAATTACGTAAGGATGTATTTGAGCATATTCAAACATTGCCAATTCAATACTTCGATAATTTACCAGCAGGGAAAATTGTAGCCCGTGTCACGAATGATACCGAGGCTGTTCGTAATTTATATGTTCAAGTACTTTCAAACTTCGTTACGAGTTTAATTTCTATTGTAGGTGTTTATATCGCACTCTTCATTTTAAATTGGAAAATGGCATTCCTAGCGTTGACTATGGTACCAATCGTTTATTTATGGATGATTTTATACCGTAAAGTTGCTTCGAAATATAATGATGTTATTAGAACGAAAATAGCCGATATTAACGCAATGATTAATGAATCGATTCAAGGGATGACGATTATTCAAGCATTCCGCCGTGAACAGCAAATGACGAAGGAATTTGATGACATGAATAATGAGCATTATGCGTATGAACGCAAGCTGCTTTTCCTTGATTCGGCAACTTCCTTTAACCTTGTTAATGCATTAAGACTTACGATGTTTACTATTTTTATTATCTACTTTGGTACACAGTCATTTACGGCAACGGAAGTTATTTCTGCGGGGACATTATATGCCTTTGTTGATTATTTAACGAGATTATTTAATCCGATCACGAATATCGTCAATCAATTTTCTCAGCTTGAGCGCTCACTTGTAGCAGGAAAGCGTGTCTTTGAGGTGTTAGATATTAACGGGGAGCCGGTATCTGAAAAAAGTTTACCTCGATATAAAGGAAATGTGGTGTTTGAAGATGTTTCTTTTGCTTATAAAAATGATGAATACGTATTGAAAAACCTTTCATTTGAAGCACACCAAGGTGAAACCATTGCCTTAGTTGGTCATACAGGATCTGGGAAAAGTTCTATTATGAACTTATTGTTCCGTTTCTATGACCCATCTAAAGGGAAAATTACGATTGATGGAATTGATATCACTTCGGTTCCTCGTCAAACAATGCGTGAACATATGGGCATTGTTCTACAGGATCCATACTTATTTACAGGCACTATTGCTTCGAACGTTAGCCTGAATAATCCTAAAATTTCACGTGAAAAAATAGAAACCTCATTAAAAGCTGTTGGCGGGGAACGTGTTTTAGCGAACTTGCCAAATGGCTATGATGAGCCTGTTATTGAGAAGGGAAGCACACTATCGTCTGGGCAGCGTCAGTTAATTTCCTTTGCGCGTGCGCTTGCCTTTGACCCGGCTATTTTAATTTTAGATGAGGCTACTTCTAATATCGATACGGAAACAGAGGAGATTATTCAGCATGCGATGGATGTACTAAAAAAAGGACGTACAACATTCATTATCGCTCACCGACTTTCTACTATTAAAAATGCAGATCGTATTCTTGTCTTAGATCGAGGTAAGATTGTTGAGCGTGGCACACATGATGAGTTATTAGCGCAGGGCGGCATTTACGAAAAAATGTATCAAATGCAGGCGAATTCATTGCAATAAAATAAATGAAGCCCCACTCTATGAAAAAAGTGGGGCTTTCTATTTAAGATTTTACATTTTTAAAGACATTGACAACAAAGAACAGCACTGAAATTGCTACTGCGATACCGCCACCAGATACAAAGAGTTCAAATAACCAGCGCGGTACATCTATATAAACCATCATCATACCGACTAAGAGGAACGGCAATCCAATATTGTAAAACCAAAATTGTGCTTTGGCTAATCCTGTCTCGGCGGCATCTTTATATACGGAATAAATTAAACCGATTAAACCAGTTGTTAGCCAACCTACTACACCAATATGTGCATGTGTCGCCTTCCATTCGAGTTGAATTGTATAATGCATAAACAGTCCAAAGGCCAAAACAATCACTAAATATAAAACTGAAATCTTTATCCATTTAGCACCCATTTATAAAACAACTCCTTTCCCGAAATGATTTAGCTAGCTATTACAGTTTATTCTTGTCGAATAAAAAAGATGACACATTATTCTTTGTAAAATAAAAAAGTGTTTTATTGTAAAATGCTAATTTTTTCCGTAGAATAAAAGCGTGAAAAGTAGAAATTTGCCAATTGGAGGGTCTATGAAAAAGAAAATTAATTTTTTAATAATGATTTTAATGGTCTGTTACTCGACCATCATCTTTCCTGAGAAGGCAGGTGCTAGTGAGCAAATGATGACAACAAAAGTGAATAGCATTATTGCGAAGAATTGGAAGAACAACGAGTACAGCATTACCGTACGAGATATAGAAACAGGGAAAGTGCTCTACAATAATAATGGAGACAAAATGATACGTCCTGCTTCTACGCATAAGCTTTTAGTTAGTGCCGCTGCATTGGATTTATTAGGACCTGATTATCGCTTTGCTACGAAGACATATGTCGATGGATCAATTGAAGATGGTGTACTAAACGGTAATATTTATTTACAGGGCGGGGGAGATCCAACGCTTTTACCTAGTCATTTAGAGTCATTCGCCAATGGCCTGAAAAAAATGGGTATCTCTAAAATTACGGGTTCTTTAATCGGGGATGATACTTGGTTTGATGAAGATCGCTTACCGAAGGGTATTGTACCTCAAGAAGAGGATCAACCTTATGCTTCACGTATTTCAGCGTTAACGATTTCGCCAAATGATCAATATGATATTGCAAATGTGCAAGTGAAAGTGACAGGCTCAAAGGTTGGCACTACGGCTAATGTTCAGCTTGTTCCGTTTGCAAGTACTATCCCGGTTGTAAACAAAACAAAAATTGTTAAAAAGGGCGAGAAAAGTACTGTAAAAATTACAAGAGAATATGGTACAGATCGAATCATTGTAACGGGTAACTTACCAGCAGGTTCACAGAAAAGTACATATGTAACTGTCTTTAATCCAACCTTATATACACTCGATGTATTTCGGGAAAAATTAGTAGCAAAAGGTATCCAAACAATGCCTCTTGAAACAGGGAAGGTACCTGAAAATGCACAGCGAGTAGGTATTTCGTATTCAAAGCCATTAACTGATATTAACTTTAAATATTTAAAGCTAAGCATTAATGGCATGGGTGATATGTTGACAAAACAACTTGGACGAGAGCGACTCGGGGAAGGAAGCTGGTCGGCTGGCATCCAAGCAATTCGTACATATGGTAGTGATAATGGGCTTACTATGGATCAGTGGTATTTTGAAGACGGTTCAGGTTTAAGTCATCAAAATCGAGTTAATAGTATGCAAGAAAGTCTATTATTATATAAAGTTCGAAGTAAATCCTGGTATAACTCATATTTAGATGCATTACCGCATGCAGGAAGAAAGGGTAGCCTTGTTGGTGCGACTTTAGAAAATCGTATGAAGGGCTATAGTGTATCTGCTAAAACAGGCTATATTTCTGGAACATATTCTTTAAGTGGTTATGTAAAAGGAAAAAGTGGCAAGTGGTATATCTTTAGTATTTTGACACAGGCCAATAAAACTTCAGCTATCCCAACTATTGATGAAATTGTTAAACAGATTGCAAATGAAATGTAAGCTTAATTACTTGTATTAGCATGTGCAAAGACGATAAAGGTAAAAATCTCGGTAGTTCGCTTTTGTGATGATGAAAAAGCTATTCTACAAAACAATAAGCTATTTTTAAGAGGCTGGGACAAATGTGTTTCAGCCAACAAAAATACCGAACTATCCAATGAAACTCTCATGAAGTGTTTCGGAATAGTTCGGTTTTTCTATT
>NZ_JBGCCF010000050.1:0-20420 GCF_041262385.1 Lysinibacillus sp. RC46
TGAACTTGACGACATAGAAAGTAAAAGGATTCACACACAGTTTTGAGTAATGAATCCTTTTTTGCCCTTTGGCAGGTGGATGTCGATAAATTTCAGAAGTTGGGTGATAAAACATGAAAGTTAGTAGATAAATTTCAAAAGTTAGGCGATAAAACTAAAAAGTTGATGTCATTCTGTTAAAACGTATATCATGTGAATCAGTTGATTGAGGTGAACTTGACGACATAGAAAGTAAAAGGATTCACACACAGTTTTGAGTAATGAATCCTTTTTTGCCCTTTGGCAGGTGGATGTCGATAAATTTCAAAAGTTGGGCGATAAAACGTGAAAGTTAGTAGATAAATTTCAAAAGTTGGGCGATAAAACTCAAAAGTTGAATGTCATTCTGTTAAAACGTATGTCATGTGAGCCCCTCGTTTTGCCAGAGAGTCATACTTTAATTTCATTGTTACAATTGTTTTCAACAAAAAAACACTGTGCACGGTAAAGCATGCACAGTGTAGATTTTATTATTTTTTAGGCGTGCACCATTCCACTATTTCATTGCGTTTGCGCTCCGCCATTTGTTCAGCTGTATAAATAATTTGCATAGGATTACCGCCTGCTAGACAGCCAGCTGGTACATCCTTATGCACAAGGGTTGCAGCTGACACAATCGCACCGTCACCTATCGTAACACCTGGTAGTATCGTTGAATTGGCACCAACCATCACTTCGTTGCCAATATGAACATCTCCTAGACGATATTCCTCTATTAAATATTCATGTGCCAAAATAGTCGTACTGAAGCCTATAACGGTATTGTCACCGATATGAATACGTTCTGGAAACATTGTATCTGGCATAACCATTAAAGCTATGGAAGTTTGTTCACCAATCTCCATTTTCAAAAAAGTTCGATACAACCAGTTTTTCACACGTAAAAATGGTGTGAAGCGTCCAATTTGAATGACAACGAAACACTTCATCACCTTCCAAAAGGACACCGTATCATAAATATTCCAAAGCGAGTTTGCTCCTTCGACACGGTAGCGTTCTGTTTTACGTGCCATTTACTTACCCCGCTTTCACAATTTCAAATAAATCCGTCATATGATGCAGCATATATTCCGGCTTGAATTGCTGTAAGTATTCCTCACCTTTAAAAGCCCATGCGACACCAGCTGCTCTAACTCCAGCATTGTGCGCGGCCTCAATATCGTGAGAATTGTCACCAATCATAATCGCGTCTTCCTTGTTTATACCAAGGCGGTCAAGCGCAAGCAAAACTGGCTCTGGATCAGGCTTTACATTTTTCACATCATCCGTACCAATACGGATATCAAATAAATGACCTGCACCTAGTACAGATAGACCACGATCTATCATTCCATTACGCTTTGTAGACACAATCGCTAACTTGATACCCATAGCCTTTAATTGCTCTAAAGTAGATACAACATCAGGATATTGAGTGACAAGCTCATCGTGATGTAATTCATTATATTCACGATATTTAGCAATCATTGCATCCTCTTCACCAGGAGCAATGTCACTCATTGTCTGTTTTAAGGACGGCCCAAGGAATTTTAGGCAATCTTTTGGCGAATATTGCCCGGGAAATCGCTCATTTAAAACATGCATAAATGTTTGAATGATTAAATCATTTGTATTGAGTAATGTACCATCAAAATCAAATAGTAATGCCTTTATAGTCATGCTTTGCACCCCTTATTTATTATCTAAATACTTTACTGCAGGTTTTACTTTTATACGTCGGTAAATAATCGCACCAAGCCCTACTACAATACCTATTATTGAAACAACCTGAGCTGAGCGTAAATCTCCTACTAAATATAGGCTATCTGTACGCAAGCCTTCTATATAGAAGCGACCGATTGAATACCAAATTAAATAGCCGAAGAATATTTCACCACGATTTAAATTTACTTTGCGTAAAACTAATAAAATAATTAGCCCAATGAAATTCCAGACGGATTCATATAAAAAAGTAGGATGTACGTATGTTCCTAATTCTTCAACATACATTTGATTAATAATCCAATCCGGCAGCATTAGATTTTCTAAAAATGCACGTGATACTGGACCACCATAAGCCTCCTGGTTCATAAAATTGCCCCATCGGCCAATTATTTGTCCAATTAAAATACTCGGTGCCGCAATATCCGCTACTCGTAAAAAGCTAATATTTCTTCTACGAGTGAATATGTAAGCTGTCAAAAAGGCGCCAATAAGAGCACCATGAATAGCGATACCACCATTCCAAATTTCAATAATCTTCCCTGGGTTTTCACTATAATAATCCCAACGCATCGTTACATAGTAAATACGTGCACATATTATAGATATAGGAACAGCCCATAGTAATAGATCTGCAAGAAAATCCTCTGGTAAGCCTCTCTTAACAGCCTCTCTTTGTCCTACAACATAAGCTAAAATAATACCCGATACGATTAGTAACCCATACCAACGAACAGGGATAGGTCCTAAATGGAAAGCAATCGGATTAATTTGTAATAATACTAAGTCCATCTTATGCTCCTCTCAAAATCAATTCATTGCATTTGCAAATGAATCCTAATCAATTATGCTCTTCATAATTGTAGCTTTCGCTACAGATAAACAATGCGGCGGATGTTTGTACACCCACTGAAAAGCAACTTAAAACCACATTCATCTCACCACCTATAAAGGTAGGAGACTTCTGTACCTGTCGCTGCGCTTTCGGTACAAAAAACACTCGCTGAAAAAAAGTTAAAAACGATTAGTCATCCAACTCATCCGCCGATGAGATTACTTCATCTAATCGTCTAGAAAACTCCTCGGCTGCATTAACACCCATCTTTTTCAAACGATAGTTCATTGCTGCTACTTCAATAATAACAGACACGTTACGTCCAGGTCTTACGGGAATCGTTAACTTTGTTAATTCCGTATCAATGATTTTCATTTTTTCTTCCTCTAAACCTAGACGATCATATACTTTTTCTGGATCCCATATTTCTAATTCGATAACTAATGTGATACGTTTGTACGGTCGTACCGCACTTGCTCCAAAGAGTGTCATAATATCGATAATACCAATGCCTCGAATTTCGAGTAAATGTTCTAAAAGAGGTGGCGGACTCCCAATTAAAAAATTCTCTGATTCCTGACGGATCTCTACACAATCATCAGCCACTAAACGGTGACCCTTCTTGACAAGCTCTAGTGCTGTTTCACTTTTCCCTACACCACTTTTTCCGATAATTAGCACACCAATACCGTATATATCAACTAAAACTCCGTGAGCAGCAGTCATTGGTGCTAAGCGACCTTCTAAATAGTTAGTTAGCCTACTCGAAAATTTCGTTGTTGTCATATGCGTTTTAAATACAGGTACATGTTTTTCATTAGACGCCTGTATAAGTTCCTTAGGTACCTCTAAATCACGAGAAATAATAATAGCTGGTGTATCCTGCGAACACAATAGACGCATGCGCTCCAGTTTCACATCTGAAGGCAGCATTTCAAAAAAAGATAGTTCGGTCTTTCCTAGCAATTGCACTCGATTTGCAGGATAATGCGTAAAATACCCCGCCATCTCAAGCCCAGGTCTTGAAATATCACTAGTAACAATCGTTCTTCCTATTCCTTCCTCACCAGCTAATAGTTCTAACTTAAATTTCTCCATAACGTCTCTTGTTAATACTACGACCAATGTTTAGTAGCCTCCATTCAAAGGAATTGAATATGTTTTATCCTGCGTTAACTAGCAATCAGCATAATGATTGCAGTTTCACCTTATTTTAGCATGTCTATGTATAAAAGAAATGTATTTACACTCTGCCTGCCCTGACTAAAAAATTCTACAAAATATAAAAAACTAGCGGTTCTCCAGCCCGCTAGTTTCATTTCGTTTTATTTTTGAGTAGACAACCATTTTGCAACTGCTTCTGCATCTGCACCTTTAACAAGACCAGGAGGCATTGTACCTTTACCATTTTCAATAACGTTTAAAATTTCTTTTTCTGTTAAACGAGAGCCTACATCGCTAATTTTTGGTGCATTATTTTGGCCTTGTAGCTCGCCACCATGGCAAGTAATACAAGATTTCATAGCAATTGTTTCGCCATTTGGAGTAGTAGTTTTTGAACCTTCAGTTGAATTTGTTTTACCTCCGCCACAAGCAGCTAAGAAGATTGCTGAACCAATCGCTAATGTTAACATTGCCTTTTTCATTAGGGCCCCTCCTAAAAGTAAATAAGTATCTTTCCCCGACATTATACCAAATTTATGCACGTTTGAAACCTTCTCCTAACACCTCATAAGCATCAGAAACGATAACAAACGCTGATGGGTCAACGCTTTTAATGAGTTGTTTCAGCTTTGTGAATTCTGTTTGGTAAACAACAACCATCAATACTGGTCGCGCTTCTCCTGTATAGCCACCTATAGCAGGCAACTCTGTCACTCCCCGATCAATCTCGGCATAAATGGCATCACGTACTTCATCTTGTTTCATCGTAATAATGTAAACCATTTTAGACTGACTTAAGCCGAGCTGAATAATATCAATCGTTTTTGTAGTGACATAAAGTCCAATCAGGGCATACAAACCTTTCTCTAAGTCAAAAACAATTGCTGCACTAATCGCGATAATCCCATCAATTAAAAGTACACTTGTACCAAGCGATATGCCGGTATACTTTGTAATTATTTGTGCTAGTAAATCAGTGCCACCAGTAGAAGCATTCCCCTTAAAGACAAGTCCTATTCCTAAACCGACCACAATTCCCCCAAAAAGTGCACCTAGTAAAGGATTATCTGTCCAAGGTCCCCAACTGTTCGTTAGTAATACAATAAACGGTAATGTTATTGTTCCAATAAACGATTTGATTCCAAATTTTTTCCCAAGTACTACTACACCTGCTATAAATAATGGAATATTGAATGCATATTGTACAAAGCCTGGATTCCAACCAAATAAACCGTGTAAAATTGTACTAATCCCGCTTACTCCACCAGAAGCTACTTGATTGGGCAGTAAAAATACATTGAAGCCAATCGCAATAATTGCTGCTCCTACTATGACGTACATATACTCCAAAATGCTTTCCCTTACATCACGAATTTGACTCATTTCCCCCACCCGCTCCAACTATCAGAATCTTTTAAATACGAGATGATTATAGCAAATAGTCTTCGCATTGAGAACTTCGTATTGATGAAGGAACATGTATTTTTACAATTTTGTTCATCACCATAATGTGTGGTTGATTTCCGTTCCGACTGGGCGCTTTGTTGCTGACGCTTCGCTTTCGCACAGTTAAAACATTTGTTGCTGACGCTTCGCTTTCGCACAGTTAAAACATTTGTTGCTGACGCTTCGCTTTCGCACAGTTAAAACATTTGTTGCTGACGCTTCGCTTTCGCACAGTTAAAACATTTGTCGCTGACGCTTCGCTTTCGCGCAGATAAAACAATTGTCGCTGACGCTTCGCTTTCGCACAGAGCAAAGCTTCCTGGGGCATACGATGAGCCGCTTGGGCCACACGATGTTGGTCACGAAGGCGTTATCACAGGATGTGATGCTTTTAGCCTTCGTTTCCCTATGTGCTCGCTGCAGGGTCTCATCTGTGACGCTGATCCCCAAGGAGTCGCCCAGTCTCCACTCCAATCAACTATACACATGGCATAAGTTTTAACAATGTCATCCACTACTATAAATGATGAGCCCAATAATGTATAAAACATAAAAAAATAAGCTACCTTAAAAAAGAATTTTAAGATAGCTTATTTTTTACTTTTCACTAAAATATATACTTAACTGCAAATTCCACTATAGGACATTGAAAATAAGAGCAAATCCTTGATTTATAAAGATTTTTCTGCCCACTCCATTGCTTCATTGTATAAAAGATCAATATTTGTAAAATTCATATTGAGCTGAGGAGCTAATTTTTCTAAAGTAGACCAGTCTAACTTACCTAACGCGATACTGAATTCCAGATAAGGTGTCATTTCAGTTTGATTACCTAAAAGCGTTTCTATTATTTCTTCTGAAAAAGGTAGCTGCTGTAAAATAGCATTCAGCGGTCTTTGCAACAAAGTGTCTATCAACGAAAACATCCCGACTAAAAAATATTCAGAGAAGTTTTTCTTATAGGATAGCTTGGCTAATTTCTCACATACTTTTGCTCTAAATAAAGAAGTTCGCATGACTTCTTTAAAAAGATCACTCTCAGCATTTCTGTCAATTTCTCGCATTGCCAATAAATAAATCCACTTTCGTAAATTTGAAACGCCGAGTAATATAATTGCTTGTTTTATCGAACGAACCTTGGATTTAGACCGCAGCTCTGAGTTATTAACCATTTGCAATAATTTATACGTTAACGAAATATCACGTTCGATGTTATCAGCTAATAATTGTATATTAGGTTCCTCTTCTTTTAATAGCGTAATAATATATAAATATTGAATAGTATTAGCAGGTATATCTGTAGCTGTAATTATTTGAGGTTGTTCAAAAAAATAGCCTTGAAATAATTCATAGCCAGAATGCTTTGCCACTTCAAATTGATTTCGTGTCTCGACCTTCTCAGCTAGCAGTTTTATGTGAGGGAAATTTTCTTTCACTTTATTTTCAATTTCCATGCGCTCTAGTAATGGTGATAATAAAAAATCAACTTTTATAAAATCGATATAAGGAAATAACTCATCATAAACTTGTACTTCATCATCCAAAATAAAATCATCTAATGCTATTTTGAACCCATACGATTTCAGCTCAATGACTCTCTCGACTAACTGAGTTGTAATAGGGACATCTTCTAAAATCTCAATAACAACTTGCGATGGATTTAAATATTCATGTATGGGACTCATAAGTAAGTTTTCTGTAAAATTAACAAAACTAGGTTTACCTTTTGTTACCTCTTCAATGCCAATTGAAAGAAATGAGTTTACTAGTACATCGATTGTTGCAGCATCTGAATCGACTATCGGAAAAGCATTCACGTTTTTGCTACGATATAATAATTCATACGCAACGACTTGTTCATGAAGGTTAAAAATAGGCTGTCTTCCGATAAATACTTCCATTTCATCGCCCCCCCCATTTCTCCATAATCTAGTAATTAATATTATAGCACCTTTCATTACTCTCTGCTTACCATTCAAATAACTGTCTAAAAGTCGCCTAACATTCACTAACATTCTATACAAGACATTGATTTATCACTTTTATGACGCTATCCCAAGGAGTAACCCCGCCGTACACCGATGCTCTTTAACCCCAACTTTCGGTGACTAGCCCCTAAAAATCATTAGCTAAAACACCAAACTACTCATATTTCATTTATTCCTTTTCCAGAGAAATCTATTTCAATTTCATTTAATCCTTTTCAAATATTTTTGTAAAAAATTTCATTTCATATTGACATTTTCCAATTTTAAATATACAGTACATTACAACACTAATGCACTATGTTACATAGGAATGAATGGAGGTTCTTCGATGCACATTCATCTAGATGGTACAACACCGATTTATATTCAAATTGCCGAATGGCTACAGCACGAAATCATCGCCGATCGATTACAGACAGACGCGAAGGTCTATTCACAATACCAACTAGCTGAATTATTTAATATAAATCCTGCTACAGCTGGTAAAGGGCTGACAATTTTGCTTGAAGAGCAACTTATATATAAAAAACGGGGGTTAGGTATGTTTGTCGCTACGGATGCAAAGGAACGAATTTTATTGAAACGTCGAAATGAAATATTGACGAAAATGGCACAAGAGATCGTATTAGAGGCAAAACGTTTACATGTATCTGATGAAGAATTGCTAGTACTTATAAGAAAAACACAGGAGGGATTGGAATGAATATTATTCAATGTGAGGCGTTATCTAAAAGCTTTGGACGTCGTCATGCACTACAGCGCGTAACCTGCGCTATTGATGCAGAGAAAATTATCGGTATTATTGGTCGTAACGGTGCTGGTAAGTCAACATTACTTAATATTTTTGCAGGCTATATAAAGCCTACAACTGGATCATGCAAAGTGTTTAATGAAAATCCCTTTAATAATATTCGAACTGCTGCCAATATGATTTTTATCGATGATCGTTTAAGTTTCTCTGATTACTTATCGCTCGAAGATATTCTAAAGATGGGGGCTGATTTTTATCCTAATTGGCAAAATGAATTAGCTTATCGCATGCTCGATTATGCAGGTATAGATCTCTCAGCAAAGCATCAGCAATTATCTAAGGGTCAATTAGCAACCTTTAACCTTGTTTACGGATTAGTTAGCCGCTGTGCACTGACAATTTTAGACGAACCGATGAATGGCATGGATGAAGTGATTCGTACAGATTTTTACAGGGCGATTCTAAAGGAATACCTAGCCTTTCCACGAACATTTTTAATAACTAGTCACCATTTGCAAGAGATGGAATCTATTTTAGAAGAAATTTTATTGATAGATGAAGGCTCAGTCATTGCCCACGCGCCATTGGATGAATTTAAGGAACAGCTTATATCTCTTAGCGGACCAAGTGATGCACTTGCGGATCTGCTGTCCGAAACAGAAGTTTACGCACAAAAAATTGTGACAGGGATGACCACAGCAATAGTAGATGCTAGTAAACTATTTGTCTCAGAAGAAATACTTCGAGCAAAAGGCATTACGGTATCATCCCTTACTGCAAGTGACGTGTGCAAGTATTTAACAAGTAAAAAAGGAAGTGATATTGATGCAATCTTTGACTAATCTTTCACTGAAAACCATTGTAAAAAAACAGGTGAAATGGAAAGCAAAATTATATATTTCTGCCCTTAGTTCCTTAGTTATTGTACAAATCATTATTGGAATTTTAACATCTAGCTCAGGGAGTGGGTCTTCTGGTCATGGAGGAGGAAATTTATATGTTCAGTTCTCTATTTACTCACTCGATATCTTTCTTATTGTTACAGCAATTTGGGCATTTATTGTAGCACTTCTCTTTACGACAAAAGCGTATCGTATTGATGACTTATCCGTTATTTCTAGTCGAACATCTAGTGCCATAGCCAATATATTTGTCATGATTATTTACAGTTTTATTGCGGTCATCATTATGATTTCGACTTACTATTTACAAGTATTCGGAGTTTTATTAGTGGAAAAAAAATCTTTTGTAATAGAAAATCTATTTATTTCACCATCAATATTACTACTATGTTTCAGTAGCCTCTGTTTATTTGGCGCAATCGGCCTACTATTAGGTACCAGCTTCAAGGGGCCAGCAGTGTTCAAAATATTTGTATCTACTTTTATGCTGCTTGGCTTTATATTATTTTTTATGTCACCACAGTCTATAAATCTTAGGTCATTAATAATGTTATCCAATCTTATGATTAGTGTTCTTAATTTGCTTATGGCTCTACTATGCTTTAGCCTCACTATTTGGATTGCTGATAAATCGGAGGTGACTCGCAAATGACGGCGACTACACTATTCTTTTTTACTACAATACTACTTGTAATTGCTATTTTTCTAATACTGAGTAAATTAATGAAAAAAGTTAAAAATATTTGGACCCCTAAGCGTATTATAATTGGCATTACTAGCTATATCGTACTTGGACTTACTGCCTTCCTTTATATTAGCTTTTTTTCAGAATCAAAAATACCAATACTTTCTCCTTCTGAAATTAAACAACTTGAGAAAAAATTAGATCAAATACAAAAGTACGATCAAGAAGACGATTCTTCTTATTTAACAGAGGAGTACAAAAAGAAAACGTGGGAGCTAAGATATGAAGGAGATACATTACCTGTTGTTATAAATGAAGGTGACAGTGGTTCAAACATTAATATTCGAGTGCGTTATAATGACAACATCGAATCTGGAAAAGCTCTTGTTACCTATTATCAATTCCCTGTCATTATAGAAGGTATTGATCTTGATGACGAAGTACCGTTACCTAACGTATACGTGGCGGAAAACCAATTATTTATTGAATCTCTTTCTAGACAACAAGTAAGTTATTTTCGTATAAATGCAACATTAGGTATTTTAGATATGAATCGTGAGATAGAACGTGAACACGCAATGAACTATTCCTATTCAAATGTCGTCGTTATCGACATTCCAAGAAGTACAGTTTTGGAAGATTCCCAAGGTCTTTTTTAGATAGCAAAAAAACAAGGACAGTCCTCAGTGATTTTTTATCACTTTTAGACTGTCCTTTTTTATTTTCTACTAGTTTTTGATTTAATAGCACCAATAACAGCTGGTACAACTGAAATCAAGATAATTAATATAAGAACCGTTGAGAAGTTATCTTTAATAATCGGAATATTACCAAAGAAATAACCTAGTAATGTACAGCTGAGTACCCATAAAACTGCACCTAAAACATTATACATAATGAAGTAGCCATACTTCATTTTACTAGCCCCTGCAACAAATGGTATGAATGTACGGATGAAAGGCATAAAACGCGCGATGACAATCGTTTTTCCACCGTGTTTATTAAAGAACTTTTCTGCCGCTTCCATACGTTCTTTTTTTACGACTCTACCAAGGAAGCTCTTTGGTGGAATGGATGTCCCTACTTTATGACCAATATGATAGTTCATCGTATCCCCTAAAATTGCAGCCGCTAAAAACACAGGAATTAATATCCACATATTAAATGCGCCCATTGCTGCTGCTAATGTACCACTTGCAAAAAGCAATGAATCACCTGGCAGGAATGGGAAAATTACGACACCTGTTTCAACAAAAACAATTGCAAATAGAACAAAATAACTCAAATTACCAAACTTATGAATGATTTCCTCTAAATGCACATCAATATGCATAATAAAACTAATTAACTCCTTGATGAGTTCTATCATTTTTCCGTATGCTCTCTTTCAATTAAATTTTCTAAAGGCTTTGACGTAGCTAGACACCAAAGGGTTCCATTCTTGTTTACTGTCTATAGTGTTACTTCTCCCTCACTATATGACAAGCCTTTATAAAGTATGTAGATTTCACAAGTTTGATTTTATCACTTACAGACATACACACTCAACTTATTTAAATAAGTTGCCATGCTTTTTTACATTGCTGTAATATTGGCCAAAGTGAAAAGCTTCAATAGTGAGTGTTATCACACAAACGTTTTCATAGAATGTGAGATTTTAATTGAACTTTAGG
This sequence comes from Lysinibacillus sp. RC46, assembly GCF_041262385.1. NCBI lineage: Bacteria > Bacillati > Bacillota > Bacilli > Caryophanales > Bacillaceae > Lysinibacillus > Lysinibacillus sp. RC46. The sequence goes on from NZ_JBGCCF010000050.1 coordinate 11,185, forward strand.
GGCAATTGATCTCCCACCCCCTCTCTTAAATCTTGAAATGGGAATCTGACTGTTCATTTATGCGGGATAAAAAAAGCTACTATTTTTCAATAGTAGCTACTGTTTCTTATACTTTTTCTTTTAATGTACGACGCAAAATTTTTCCTGTCGTATTTTTCGGTAATTCATCCAAAATCTCAATTACTTTAGGAACCTTGTATTTCACCATATGCTTTGCACAGTATGCGAGAAGATCTTCTGTTGAAGTTGCATCTGCATCTTTTAAAACAACATATGCATGAACTGCTTCACCTAGGTTAGGATCAGGGTAACCTACAACTGCCGCTTCAACGATATTATTATGCGCAAATAGTACTTCTTCAACCTCTCTTGGATAGACGTTAAATCCGCCTACAATAATCATATCTTTTTTACGGTCAACGATGTAGAAGTATCCTTCTTCGTCAACTCTAGCTAAGTCTCCAGTGTATAACCAGCCATCACGTATAGCCATCGCTGTTTCTTCAGGTAATTTATAATAGCCCTTCATAACATTTGGCCCTCGTACAATTAGCTCCCCTACTTCTCCAACGGGCACTTCCTGACCATTAACATCCACCACCCTATTTTCAACATTGGAAATGGATGTCCCAATAGAACCTGCCTTACGCTCACGATCCAATGGATTAAAGCAAGTTACTGGTGAAGCTTCCGATAAGCCAAAGCCCTCTGAAACACGCACATTAAATTTCTTCTCGAAATTATGTAATAGTGCTACCGGTAAAGACGCGCCACCTGAAATTGCTAAACGTATTGTTGAGAAATCTTCAGGGTTGCTTTCAGGTAATTGATACAAGAAGTTATACATAGTTGGCACACCAGCAAAGACTGTTGCCTTTTGTTCCTTCGTTAATTTAAAGATTTCAGTTGGACTAAAACGTGGTACAAGTAAAACCGTTGCTCCACTCAATAAAGGCGCATTGGCTACGACAGTTAACGCAAATACATGGAAAACTGGTAACGTAGCAATAATACGATCATCTGCTTTATAGCCTAAATAATGTGCTACATCTCGTGCATTTGAATAGATATTTTTATGAGTCAGCATTGCACCCTTTGGAGTACCTGTCGTTCCTGAAGTATATAAAATAATTGCATTATCATCGTCAGCTACTTCTACTGGTTGGAAAGAGTCCGATGCACTAGCAATTACTTGTGAAAATAAATGAATTTTTGCCTTTGCTTCTTCGGATAAAGTCGCTACTTTTTCAGCAACATCTGCTGTTGTTTCACAAACAACAAATGTTTTTACTTTTGGAAAAGCATGTACACCCATTTCTACTAATGGAAGAAGTGCATCAAGTGCAATTACAGCTTTTACATCACCATTATGCAAAATATATGAAATTTCATCCGGTGTATAGATTGGATTAACAGGAATTGCCGTTGCCCCTAAACGCATTGTTGCATATAACGCAATTAAATAATGTGGTGTATTGCCGAGTAAAAACGCCACATGGTCCCCTTTTTCTACCCCTAAATCTTGTAACCCCTTTGCAAAACGACCAACCGTGTGTTCAAACTCACCGTACGTCGTATCTTTCCCCATAAAATGATACGCAATTTTATCCGGTTGCTCTAATGCTTGTTGACGAACGCTTGAAACTAAATTCAATTACACCATCCCCTTATCGTATCAATTTCGCCTTGGCGTAATTGAGGTCAGGATTTTGAATTGTGCCTAGGCCTGCACGAGGGCCGACACGATGTCGGTCATTTCGGTAATGCCACAGGACGTGGCGTTATTACCGATGCAGGTCAGTTAGCCGTTTTCGCAGGATACGAAGGTTTTAGGCTAACATCCTTTAAGCATTCCTTTGAAAATCCGTGACATCCGCCGGAGGCTTTATCTTCATTCAGTAGATGCATGGACATCCCTTAAAAAGGAATCACACCCGAATCCATCTCACCAACCCTGAGGTGGAAGTCTTCTACTGAATAGAGATAAAATGAATCATTATTCAGTAATATTATATAAGAAACACATCTAAAAGACAACGAAACTTTTTATTTCATGTCGTAAATTACGTCAAATAATTCATTTTTTTCTCCATCGCACATTTTGATTACGAACGAATATGCGAGATGTATCGCCAACGAATCAAATAAAAATAGACTACTTGTATTAAAACAAAAAACCCAAAAGCAAAGACAACTTCTTTGACAATGGAAATATTAGCAATATCCTTTAAGATCCCTTGAACCATAAGAAAAGCAAAGGCGCTATGCATCATTGCAACACCCCATGGCAAGAAAAATTGTGGGAATAAATGTCGATTTACAAGCTTTTTGAGCTCTGTATCTGTTAAGCCCATGCGCTTTAAGACATCGAATTTACGCTTTTCTCTTTCAAGAGAAGTATGCAGTTTAAAGTAAACGAAGCTACCTGCTGCTAATAAAAATACAGTTGCTACTAAGACCCCTACTAATGTGAATAAAGAGTAAGTAGCTAATACATAAGAATAATCTAACCCTGCATTTACAAAGAAAAATGGGCTAAATCTATTCTTCTTAGAAAAATATTGAGATCCTTTTAACTCTTCTATGTCTTTGCCGATATCTTTCGTTTCCATCCACTGAGGGATATAGAAGGTAAATAGATGATAGATTGGCTGTGCAACATCTTTATCAGCAATCGGCTTTCTAAGCTTACTAAAATCCTCATCGCTAATTACTATAGAATTCACACTAACAATAGACCCTGGGAATACTATTTTAGGATATACGCTATCAATTGTTATCGGGATAGAGTTTTCCTCTAATACTGTATGCACAACTTTATCTTTTAGTTTTTTTAGAGAATCTTCCGAGTATGGTATAAACACTGCCTCTCCTGAAGCCAAATCAAGTAATGGGTAACTATAAGAAGAAAGCAATACATTCATATCCGATTCCCTAAAAACTTCAACTTCATTGTGGGTATATGAAGATGTTTGCTTGATGACAACAAAGCGCGATAAATGATAGGACAAACCCTTCTCCTCTAATTGAATCCGTAAAGAGGAGATATGATTTCGCTCATATGGATTGTCAACATCTCCCTTATAGACAAGCCCTAATGGATTTAAACGATCATATTGAATCGTATAGGAAGACATCGTCGCTAATACACCGACCGATAAAAAGGCCATTGTTGACACCATCGTTACTACAAAAAACATTTTCACATTGTCCATCATAATATGCGTTTGCTCAGCTAACGAAAGAAGGCGATAACGTTGCCAGTGAAATTTACGTTTGTCCCGTGCTTTATCTAAAAAGCAAGGTAAAGAATCACTGAAAAAATAATATGTTCCAAAGGTCGCTAAAAACGGGATTACTACTGTTAAACCAATCCAAGATGTATTCGATACGATAAACGTTAGTACATATGCTGATAAGATAAGGGTAATACCAAATACTGCACGAATTTTTGAATAGGTTGAAACACTGTTTAAATAGTCATTTCCCTTAAGGAGATCGCGCAATTTTCTTTCACGTGTAAAATACACACTAATAAAGGAAATGACTACAAAAGCACTTGTGAAGACACCAATCGTTAGTAAAAATGGCTGCCATGAAACATATAAGGGTAAACTATCTAAATGTAAAATTTCTCGAACAATCATGAAAAAGAATTTCGAAAATGAGAAACCAAATATAATCCCCACAAAAATAGAGCCCGATCCAATAATCATTGTCTCCAAAAAGACAAGCTTATTCATCTGGCGTTTTTCCATTCCTAAATGTAATAAAATTGCAAACTCATGTGATCTAGCCTCTAAAAAAGCACTCATCGAATAATATAAAAAGAATAAGGTAAACAGGACGAGTACGGTTTCCGCACCTACCATCCCAATTAACGATGCTTCTCCTAGAATCCCTTGTTCAATATCCGGATGAAACATGAGCATTGAATAGATGAAAAACACAGCAACAGAAAAAAAGCTTGCCATGAAAAAGGCACCGTATATACGGCTGTTCCGTACGACATTACGGTAAGCGAATTGTCGAAAGGTCACCTACTTGTCCTCCTCCTAGTAAGCTCAAAACATTTAATATTCGTTGGAAAAACATTTGACGACGGTCATCTTTGTAAATTTCATTGAAAAATTCACCATCTTTAATAAATAGCACACGATCGCAGTAACTAGCTGCAATAGGATCATGTGTTACCATTACAATCGTTGTTCGTTTTTCCTGATTAATTTTTGTTAAAAGTTCAAGTACATCACGCGAAGAATTCGAATCCAAATTCCCTGTTGGCTCATCTGCTAAAATGAGACTTGGATTATGAATAAGTGCCCGCCCAATGGCAGTTCTTTGTGCTTGTCCACCTGATATTTCATTTGGGCGTTTATGCAAGAACGAAGTTAAATCGAGCTTTTCCACAATACTTGCAAGACGCTCCTCCATTACTTCTAATGGTTGTTGATCTAATGTAAGTGGTAGCACAATATTCTCTTCCACTGTCAGCATATGCAACAGATTAAAATCCTGGAAAATAAAACCGAGCTGTCTTCTTCTAAAGTAGGCTAGCTCGGTTGCTTTCAGCATATGAGGATTCATGCCATCTAAAATGATTTCTCCACTCGTTGGTTCATCAATCGTAGAAATGATATTCAATAATGTTGTTTTTCCACTTCCTGATGGACCCATGACTGCTAAAAACTCGCCTTCCTCCACATCAAAACTCAGTTGATTTAACGCACGATGAGTTACTTTGCCTTCATACACCTTCGTTACGTCTTTTATTTGTAAAATAGGCATACCTTGTTCACCTTATTTCTTATTTAATTCCATGGATTCTGGTAAAAGCCATTGTAATACTACCTCAAAGCCAATTTGAAAATGCGGCTCTGTTAATGATTCAGCTGACTGATTACCATCCTCCTCCACTAGACTAAAGCAATGCGACCCAACAATTACATCCCAGGCATCCATTTCGCCTTCAATGATTTCTCCACAAATCGTATAATGCCCACTGTACATCACTTGTTCACCTTCTACAGGAAAAGCGTTAAGTAAAGTTGGTTTATGTAAGTCTAGCCCAAGCTTATTCGAAAAATGCATTACTTCTTCATTAACCAAAAGACTAGCTTTACGAAAATTTTTACAGGATAAACAATCACAATCATCGTTTTTCGATTCGTATAATGCCTCTGTTTTTTCTGTCTCTACATGTAAAACCCATTCATCCAAACATACTTCTGTCATTTCTGATCCCCCTAATTCGTAAATGTCACTGTAACAATTGTTCCTTTTCCTACCTCTGATGTAATGTTTAATTCGTGACCGAGTTTTTCACAGATTTCTTTTGCTAAATATAAGCCCATTCCTGTGGATTCCCCAGTTTTACGCCCATTCTCACCAGTAAAGAAGGCTTTAGTGACACGAGAAAGATCGGAAGTTGGAATACCGATACCTTCATCACGAATGGCTAATTGTACGTAGTCATTCTTTTTAATGGCGGAAATGACTATTTTCTTATTTGATTCAAACGTATATTTAACCGCATTCGTTACGAATTGCCCGAGAATAAAGCGCAGCCACTTTGAATCACTTGCTACGATGATGTCATCCTCAATATGAATTTCTGGGAAAACACGCTTTGTAATAAATAAACGTTTATTTTCATTTACAGTTGCAGTCACAATCGTTTTTAAAGCAACCTGTTCTACTTGCATATCCTCTTCAAAATTTTCTAATCGAGCATTCACCAACACCATATCCAAGCCTCTTCGTAAGCGGTCAATTTCCTCCTGCACATTCTTTTTATCAAGAGGACGTTCATCCTGCAATAAAAGCTCAATAACAGAAATTGGCGTTTTCATCTGATGCACCCATTGATTAATAAACTGATCATGTCGTTTTTGGCCTACATATAATGCTTGAAGCTCATGCTTATATAGTCGATATAGTTCATGCATATATTGCTCAGCCTTCATCGCCTCAGGTGTTTTAGCATTTTTTTGTAACACATCCTCCATTGTTTTAGGAAGCTGTGATATTTTTAATAAATAACGTTGGCGCATTAAATAACGGATAAGTAAAAACGAGGCTAACAACACTAAACTAATACAGAAGGAATAAATAGCAGTGTCAACATTTCGAAAGCCGTCCAACCAATATAAGACCATGATGAAGCCGACTAATATGATCTGGAATACAATGAACGATGCGTAATCACGCAAAAATAATTTCCAGCCCACTATAACTCACCTGCATTTAAAATAAAGCGATAGCCTGCTCCGCGTACCGTTTCAATAGAAGACGCAATATGATAATCAGCCAACTTTTTCCGCACTCGTGTCATATTGACGTTCAGCGTATTCTCATCAACAAATGCCTGATCGTCCCAAAGCTCTTCTAACAGTTGCTCACGTGTCACTACTTTTGGAGCATTCCCCATTAACAATTCTAAAATGATACATTCTTTTTTCTGAAGTGGAATCTCTAAATCATTTTTATGAAGCTCCATTCTTTCTAAATGAAGAATAAGCTGTCCTTGTTTAATCGTCCGCTCCTCTTGTCTTGCCGCATATTCACCATATGTACGACGCAAGTGACTACGGATTTTAGCCAGTACAATTTCATAATTAAATGGCTTCGTTATGAAATCGTCGCCCCCATTTTCTAGCGCAAAAATTTGATCCATTTCGCCAGAACGAGCGGAAATGAAAATAATTGGACAAGTTGTATGTTGACGTAGCTGGCGACACCAATAGTAGCCATCGTACGAAGGTAAATTTATATCAAGCAACACCATATGTGGATTAAATGCTGTAAATTCTTCAACGAGATGATCAAATTCTTTGATCGTTTCAACTTCGTATTGATATTTTCTAAGCGTTTCTGCGAGCAATGACGCAATCTTTACATCATCTTCGACAATAAATATTCGATGCTTCTCCATACCAACACTCCTTTCTATCTTATATTGTATCAAAAAAAGGTTCGATGACATAACTGTCAGCGAACCTTTTGTAGCAAAAGTTAACACGAATTATTAGCTAGAAATATTTGTCTCAAAATGCCTCTGCCTTAATAAGGGGTATCACCATAACGTGGGGGCTGATTTCCGTTCCGGCTAGGCGCTTTCCTAGGGTGTCCGATGAGCTGCTTTTTTGTTCCTGTTGCTTCGCTTTCGCACAGAAAACATCTGCTTCGTTGCAGGTCTCGGGTCGACAGATGTTTTTTGCACGAAAGCGTAGTGGCACGATGTTGGTCACGAAGGCGTTATCCAAGGAGTTACCGGGCTTCCATACCAATCAACTTATCCGCATGACATGCGTTTTAACAAAATGTCATCCAACTTTGTTTATCGGAACACTTTTACGTTTTATCGCCCAACTTTTGAATTTTATCGACTAACTTTCTCGTTTTATCACCCAACTTTTAATTTTTACCGACTTCCACCTTCCAAAGAACAAAAAAAGGATTCATACACAAAACTGTGTGTGAACCCTTTTACTTTATTATGTCGCCTAGCCAGAATGAAGATCAACTTAAAATCCTCAATAAGGACATGTGCCAATTTCTACACAAGCTTTTCTTAATAAATTAATTGTAAAAACTCTTCTGTCGTAATTCCACCAAAGTATGTTGGAATATCAATATTTGTTAACGCCTCAGCAATTGCAGTTCGATCATAGTTTGTCCCAACTAATCGTTGTTCAACATCAGCCATGTCGCCCACGCCGAAGAAATCACCAAAAATATGCGCTTCTTCAATAATTCCGTGATTCACCTCTAAGCGAATATCAATGCCTCCTGATGGGAAACGATGTGTTTTTTGAATGTTAAAGCGTGGTGATTTCCCATAGTTCCATTCCCATGTTTGATAACGCTCAGCAGATAGCTTATGGATATTTGCCCAATCTTCCTCCGTTAACTCATAATAGCGAATATTTTCTTCACCACCGAAAATGGATTTTAAAATTTCTAGGCGGAATTCTTCGACTGTCATCTTGTCCTTTAAGAACTCTGAAATATTAGCTACTCGTGAACGAATCGATTTAATGCCCTTTGATTCAATTTTATCTTTCTTCACCTTCAATGCGGATACAACAGCATCAATTTCTGTATCAAACATTAAAGTACCGTGGCTAAACATACGGCCCTTTGTAGAAAACTGTGCATTCCCAGAAACTTTACGTCCTTCCGCTAAAATGTCGTTGCGGCCTGAAAGCTCAGCATGAACGCCCATTTTTGCAAGTGCATCTACAACAGGCTGAGTGAATTTTTTATAATTCATAAAACTATCGCCATCGTCTTTAGTGATAAAACTGTAGTTAAGATTCCCTAAATCATGATACACCGCGCCCCCACCAGAAAGACGTCGCACAACGATAATGCCATTATCCTCTACATAATCTGTATTAATCTCTTCGATAGTATTTTGATTTTTACCAATGATGATTGAAGGCTGATTAATGTAAAAAAGTAGCACTGGCTCCTTCTCAACATCCATCGTTTTTAATAAATACTCCTCAATGGCAAGGTTAATGCGTGGATCATGAATCCCTTTATTATCAACGAATATCATAAATTACGTTTCCTCCTTCACAAAATATCCATATTTATTTTATCGTAAATTAGGCATTTTGTGTTGACGAAACGCTTCTGTTATAATACACTAAGAAATATCAAAACAGTAATAGTACAGATGAACTTAAAGGAGGAGTCCACAATGTTAGAAAATGTAGTTGAATTTTTCAAGAACCTACCTGCAAAGCAATGCACAGAATGCGGTGAAAAAATTGAAGAACAAAGTGAATGCTACAGCAACACTTGTGAAAACTGTAACCACCTATAAGCATTTGCCTATTCTGTGAAGTAGTCATATACGTGCCCCACACGTACTAATAATGTCAACCCTCATCATATTTTGATGAACCCTTAATTAAATCTCTTACACTTACAAAACAGCAGCTGATACGCTCATATCGGCTGTTGTTTTTTGTGTGATTTTGTTGCATATGAGCGATTTTCCGTTGGAGCCGAGCAGTTCTTTTTGGTAATGGAGCGATTTTCACCCGTACCTGAGCAGCTCTATTCTCTACCTGATCAGTTTTCAGCGATACCCGAGCAGTTTTATTCCCTACCTGATCAGTTTGCGGGGATACCCGAGCAGTTTTATTCTCTACCTGATCAGTTTTCAAAGATACCCGAGCAGTTTTATTCTCTACCTGATCAGTTTTCAAAGATACCCGAGC
>NZ_JBGCCF010000051.1:0-20241 GCF_041262385.1 Lysinibacillus sp. RC46
CTCCTATAGGAAATCCAACAGATTCCCCAGTTGTCCGGATCAACTGGAAATTCTATCGGAAAGAGCTCTTACTACTAATATACGAGGGGGAATAACAGATGAAAAAAGCCGTTATCTTTTACACGAAAATAATGGTGCGACCCTTCTTTCCATTAACGGTGGGCACTCTTTAGATGTCCTCTGCTATATTTTAGGTGATTTTAAAGAATTGTCAGCTACAATGAATGTCCATTTTACTGAAGCGCTCGTACAAGAAACAGGCAAGACAACAGAAAAAAACACGGCTGACCAAATATTAATACACGGGACGCTAGTTGGTGGTACTTCAGCATCTGTACATATCCAAGGTGGAGTTCATCCTGCTTTTCAATTAGAAATTAGAGGAGAAAAGGGAGCATTTCGATTAACACAGAAAAATTCTTATGGCCATGTCCAATTTGGTAACCTTATCATTGAAAAAATGATACATCCAAATAATTTGCAAAACTTTATAGATGTTTTATATGAAGAAGTAAATATTCCATCAGAAATAAATAATGGCTCTATTGGCTATGTGAATCAAGCTTATACGATATTGGCAAAAGATATATTTAAGTGTACAAAGCAAATTCCGGATTTTAATGATGCTGTCAAATTGCATCGCTTGTTAGATACAGTTCAACAATCTGCAAAAACGGGTAAAAGAATAATTCACATCATATAAAACATATACAAAAAGGTAATAAAAAAATAGGTGGAGGAGAGATCACATGAATCAGTTAATAAATGATCATTTATATGAAACAAGAAATAACTTATTAGAGGAAATTAAATTATTAAGCGATACTCGATTGAATGCTAAACCTGATGCAAACAGTTGGAGTATTGCCCAAGTTTGCCATCACTTAGTTTTAGTGGAGGAATCCTCAGTAAAAGCGATTGCATGGGGATTAAAACAAGAAGATAATAAGCAAACGGAACGTAAAAATGTTCAACTTATTGTAGATAGAACAAAGAAAATTACAGCACCCAAAATTGTTGAACCAGTTGAAGACTTTTTCACAGTTCAGCAAATCATTGACTTACTTGACAATTCGAGAGAAAAATTAACAGCTTTCCTTAATACAATTAAAGATCCATCAATATTAGCAGAAAAATCCTTTAAACATCCTGCAATTGGGGAATTACCCCTTGATCAATGGGTAGAACAAATATATTTTCATGAACAACGACATATTGAACAAATAAAAGAAATCAAAACACTCATCAAAGTTGAGCTCTAATAGACTAAGCTAGAAACGGAAAACAATGAATGAAAAAAAGAAAAATACGACATTATGTTAAAAAAAGAAAAATACGATATTATGTTAAAAAAATTATAATAGAAATTAAAAATTCAATCGCATTAGAAATAATCTGGAACATTTTATTATTTATCCCTAGAATGATAATCCGATTATTAAAAAATATATGGTAAATCCAATTTCTTGAATCAGCATATAGATGTATAGTAAGAAGGAAAGGACAAAGAGCCTTTCCTTCTTTTTGTGCGCTTTATGGTATAATTATCATTATTTACTATTTTTAGATAGGATAAGTTATGAAGTTTTATAAATTAACTTGTATATGTACGTTTATTGTACTCTTATCAGGGTGTAATACATTTTTAACTAAAACAGAAGTACAAGCTTCGAAAGTAACATCAGAGGTTGTAAAAAGTGAACCAGTTGTTGAGGATATCACTGACGAAGAATCAGTACGGACGTCTTTCCCAATTGAAATTGATGAAGAGATAGCGGCTCCAATAGGTGAAAGTAAATCATATTTACTTATGATGGAGATGTACCATTCAAAATATCCGTATCAAATACTGGTACAAAAAGCTTTGTATACAAAATTCGAAATGTAGATAAAGAAACAAAAGTTGTAAATGGTGTTTTAAAAAGTAACGAAAGTTTTAATAAGGTTTTTGACGGATTTCCCGAAGGAGCTTATGTCATATCTTACGTTACAGAAGACGAAGAGGCTCCAGTAAATATAAAACTAAAGGTAAAGGTAGCGTTACTTCCCGAAAGACTTTAATATTCTATAATGACTAGAGCCATTGTTTTGATCCATCTTTTTTCAAAACAATGGCTTTTGTTGTGTCGTAAAATAAAGATTTAACTAAAAACCGTGACATTTTATAGAAAAATTTCATCATCTACTATCCTTTTGACGATTGGTTTTCTAATAGTTGGGAAAAGTGTCACAAAGTTTAGCGCCCATTCGTTATTTACAGTGAGAGGAGGAATTACATGAAAGTTACAAATAAGGATTATGAAAAGATGGAAGAACTATACGAATTGTATGAACAAAAAGTTTATTATTTGGCCTATTCTATTTTACATAATATTCAACAGGCTGAAGATATAGTTCAAGAGACGTTTATTACTCTCTATCAGAATATGGAAAAGAACTGCAGTTTGAACACTCAAGAACTTAAACGCTACATATTGAGAATTGCGAAAAACAAAACGATTGATAGTTACCGGAAAAATAAACGACATAAATTATTTTTGGAAGAGTATCAAAGAGAGTCACCGGAAGTAGTAGATGAAAATATTGAAGAGTGGGAACAACGTTTAATGTCTGAGCTTCAAATTGATACATTGCTAACAGAGTTAAATGACTCTTACAGACAGGTTTTTAAGTACAAAGTCTTCTATAACTTATCTTATCAGGAAATTTCAGAGGTAATGGGGATTACTGAAGTAAATGTCCGTAAGCAATTCGAACGCGCTCGAAAACGAGTACAGAATATTATAGGAGGTATAGAAAATGACGAATTCAAAGAACTCCAAAAATATGTATGACCTTGCTGAAAAAATCGCTTTAGACGATTTTGATAAACTAGATGAACAACACAAATTTTCAGATACTTACACGCACAAAAAGAAATTATTTATTGAGGAAATTAAGATGAAAAGTAAACCGCCACAGCAAAAACGTAAAAAGAATCGCATTTTAATCGCCGCTGCATGCTTAATGATTGGCATACCAACAACAGCTTTTGGCGCAGTTAAGGTCTATGATATGATTGTCCAAAAACAAAATTATGAAGTAAATGTCTCAGTGTCAAATAATGCCTCAAAAAAGAAGAACAATTGGTATAAATTAAAAGTAAATTATTTACCGGAAAATATGGTAGAAATCGAAAACGCTCCTATGAAATATTCATTTAAAGATTACTACGCAAAGGGTGGGTTTTCATTCTATCTTTGGAGAGTAGGCAAAGATTCCAATTTTCAAACTCTGTACTCAAAAAGCTATGAAGAAAAAGAGATAAATGGTAAGAAAGCAGTGATTGTCAATAAAGACACTAGAAACAAAAGTTTAACGTTTGACAGACAGGTCTATCTTTTATTTGAAGAAGAGGGAATTATGGTCGAAGGTACTATTGGAAATGATGTAAATGAAGAACTGATGATGAAGGTCATGGAGAACATTTCGCTTGAGCCCACATCAAAAGAAATGGCATCATTTATAGCAGATGATTCTCTCTATAGTGAAGAGACTGAACCAACAGAATTTAGCGTTATTCCTTTGAAAAAAGACAGCAAACAACTATTTAGTGTAGGTGAAAAGGTTCCAGTAACCATAGATCAAATAAGCAGTTTAGACAACCTTGAATTTGTTATAGAAAAAGTTGAAGTCTTTGATTCAATCAAAGATTTTAAACAAGATAACTTTAATGAATTTGGCCTAGGAAGCTTAAGCAAGTATAAGGCTTTAGATCAGAAAAAGAAATTGATACCGTATAGCCGAGATGTATATAAAGTTGGAAACGGTAGTGATTCCGTTTACGAACTAGTAGAGTCAAAATTAGTTAATCCTAAATTTGTCTACCTGACAACAACAGTTAAAAATATTGGTAAACAGGCAATAGAAGAAATCTGTATGAATCCAACCATACAAGTGCTTAAATTTGAAAATAATGGATGGAACTATGCTAGAGAAAATGAAATTGACGAAAAAAGTCTTATGACGGGCGAGGTTGATTATCTAGCACCTCATGGAAAGGGAAAAGCCTTTTACTATATTGACAATATCCTACCCGGACAAACGATGAAAATTAACTTAGGTTATTTTGTAGACGAGGATAAACTGGATTCAATCTTCCTAGATGCTTTCCGTTACGGTGGATCTGGTACTACTGACGACATGAATGCGAAGGATCGTTTGTGGATTGATATTCGTAGATAGAAAAGAAGATAGGGACATAGATAAAAAAGTTGCTTATATCTAGCAGCTTTTTTTATTGGAAGAACTTATCAATTATGCCTCGGCATAATTGCGTCCACTGACGGTACCCTAATTAATGCTTGACGAAACAAACCATCTGTTATATATTAAATAAAAATAAAACTAACTGTTATAAAACAGTTTAGTTTGAGGAGGAATTCTAATGTCAAAGTATCGTGATGGTTATGAATTTTATTGTGAGATGTGTGAGCGTTATGGTCTTGAACCAATTTCATTCCGCTACTATTTGCTACAGTTATCACAGCAACAACTTTCAGCTTATAATATGCAAGCCAAACAATTAGGAATTTAATGGTTTGTCATTAAAGGATGTGGTTATTACGGAAGCCGACGTGAATATTTTATGAAAAGCCCAGCCATACTAATTTAAATGGACTGGGCTTTCGTATATTTGAAAGAAATATCAGAAAATTTATTGACACAGCATACTATCTGTTATATATTATTAACGAAAATATAATACTGTTATATAACAAGATATGTCACTCAATTATCACAAGTACAATTAGAATATTATAACGAAACTGCACAATTGAAAGGAAGATATTAGTATGACAGATTATCGAGAAGGCTATGATTTTTATCGACAAGTGTGCGAGAAACATGGTTTAGAGCCAATAAATTTTCACTATTATATTTTAAACTTATCTCAGGAACAACTAGATGCCTACAATGAAAGAGCTAAAACATTGGGAGGTCAAATACAATATGAAGTCTCTTAGCTTATAAAATGCTTTACTGTCTATATGTGACAGTAAGGCATTTTTGATTCATATCATAAATGAAGAAATTATTCAAGTGTAGTAAAATTACAGAAGATTCATATATTCTAAAGTAACTAGGTTAAAAATAACATATGAATAGCACTAAGGTAATTAAAGTAATCAAAAACTATCGTATCAAGTAAGTTAAAAGACCTTATTATTAGGGGCTATTTTATTGAAAACCATCAAACATAGATTTGAATGTTTTGATATTTAGGTTGAATTAACTGCTTTTCTAAGACTATAATATAATTACATAAAAAAGGGCGATATCCCATAACTTTATACCTCGTAGAAATATAAAACAAAAGTACTAAACCCTTCTAATGAACGGAGAATGAAAATGATGAATATCACGCCTGATAGTATCAATCAAGTTAACTATAGTCTGAAAGAATTACAAGATATTTTTTCAGTAATGAATAGTTCAATCATTGTAGCAATTACAGATCGAACTGGGAAAATTACGTTTGTTAATGATCATTTTTGCAAAATATCTAAATACACCCGTGAAGAATTATTAGGGCAGGATCACCGTTTACTCAATTCAGGTTTCCATCCAAGATCCTTCTTTAGAGAGATGTGGAAAACTATAGGCAAGGGTGAAATGTGGAATGGCGAGGTGTGTAATCGAGCGAAGGATGGCAGCCTTTACTGGGTGAAGACAACGATTTTTCCTTTTCTTGATGACAATGGTAAACCGTATCAATATATTGCTATAAGGGTCGATATTACCGCACAAAAGGATATAAAAAAGATAACTCATATTGCTTATCATGATGAATTAACAGGACTACCCAATCGTCGTAAGTTAGAACAACGTTTAGAAAATGAATTCCATCAATCTCGACGTACAGGAGAGAAGTTTGCGTTATTTTTCATTGATGTAAATCGTTTTAAAAACATTAACGATGGACTTGGTCATATCATCGGGGATATGTTCTTAGTAGAAATGGCGAATCGTCTACGCAACGTTGATTATACATCAAATTCTATTTACCGCCACAACAGTGATGAATTTGTTATTATACTAAACGACGTTGACTATATTGAGGACAAGGCTGAGGAAATAATCAGTGTCTTTAATGAGAGTTTTGTTGTTGATTCGTATGAATTTTACGCAAGTATTAGTATTGGAATTAGTATTTTCCCAGATCATGCGAACTCTCCTGAGGAATTATTGAAAAATGCAGATATCGCCATGTATGCTGCAAAATCTTCACGTGGTAATCAATATCGCTTATATCGTCCAAATATGGAGGAAATCAACGATAAATGGTTATTACTCGAAACAAAGTTACATCAAGCGTTAAAAAAAGATATTTTAGAATTACATTATCAACCAAAAATCAATTTAAAAACGAATACAGTGATTGGCATGGAGGCATTACTTCGCTGGCATGACCCTGAACTAGGTCATATGCCACCAGATCGCTTTATTCCATTTGCTGAGCAATGTGGGCTCATTAATGATATAGGGGTTTGGGTGTTAAGAAAAGCATCTGCCCAGGTACGCACTTGGAATGAAGTACATAATATAAACTTACGTGTTGCCGTTAACATTTCTCCGATTCATATTAGTACAACAGGCTTTGTCGAAATGGTACATGAAGTTATTGCAGAAACAAAAATTGATCCGCAGTTTTTAGAAATCGAAATAACAGAAATGAGTATGCTGGATTATACGGAGGACTTAATTAATACAATCAAGCAATTAAGGGCACTTGGTATTACGATTTCATTAGATGATTTCGGTACTGGTTATTCATCGTTAAATTATTTAAAAACTTTCCCGGTAGATGTTTTGAAAATCGATCGTGCATTCGTCCGTGATATTGTGCCTGAAAAATCAGGCATTGCTATGATTTCAGCTATGATCTCACTGGCGCATGCCTTAAATCTGCAAGTAGTGGCTGAAGGTGTCGAGGAAGAGGCAGAATTAAATGTGCTGCGTGAACATGGCTGCGAGTACGTACAGGGCTATTATTTCAGTAAGCCATTATCGGTAAAGGACTTTACGAAACTGATAGTAGAAAGTTACATGTAGACAATATGGAGGATCTTGACCTAAATTTAGGACAAGATCCTCTAAGTGTTTATGGTTATTTTATTATGAAAAGCAACTTTACAACGAATACAGAAAGAGCAAAGGAGTAGCGACTTTTACTATATTTCTTTTTTCAGAGACAGTGATTTTTTTGCTAGTTAGAAGCAATTTGGTCACTAGGAAGTAACGTCAATTTTCTGATATTTCCCGAAAAATAATCGTTTTAATATTTGAAATTATTTAACTGTTTTGCTAAAGTTATATAAAATATAAATTGTTGATGTGGCCAAGTAAGTAAGAATAGTGAAACAGAGAATATAGCAATTGCTGAGAGCTATATCACCGCTTCTTATCTGAAACCTACCACGGAGATGTTATGCAAACATAACCGAGTCGTTTTCGTTACAAAACGTTAGAGGGTTTTAAGGTTTTCTTAAAACTAAATTCAAGGTGGTACCACGTTTAGTCGGCACAAAGACGTCCTTATTTAGAGGACAGCTTTGTGCTTTTTATTTTTTCAGTAGGTAAAGTTACAGAAATGGAGGAGAGAAAATGACAACACAACAAAATAATTTTTCAAAATGGTACATCGAGACAATCCAAAAGGCAGACTTAATGGATTATACACCAGTTCGCGGCTGTATCGCATTTAAACCAGACGGCTATGAAATTTGGGAACATATTCAAGAAGAGATGGACCGTCGTTTTAAAGAAACAGGTCATCGCAACGCTTATTTCCCTATGTTAATTCCTGAATCCTTCTTCCAAAAAGAAAAAGATCATATCGAAGGTTTCTCACCTGAGCTTCCTTGGGTAACGGAGGCAGCAGGCGAGAAATTAGAAGAACGTTTAGCACTTCGTCCAACTTCTGAAACGATGATTGGCCATCTCTATTCGAATTGGATCAAAAGTTACCGTGATTTGCCGGTCTTAATTAACCAATGGGCAAATGTTTTTCGTTGGGAGAAGAAAACACTCCCATTCATTCGAACATCTGAATTTTTGTGGCAGGAGGGTCATACAGCACATATTGATGAAGAGGATGCACGAAAAGAAACAATGCAAATGTTGGCTATCTATAAGGAGGTAGTAGAAGGTTTACTTGCCATTCCTGTCTATGATGGACAAAAAACACCTTCAGAACGTTTTGCAGGGGCGGTCGATACATTTTCTATTGAAGCAATGATGAAAAATGGCAAGGCCGTACAAGCTGGTACCTCTCACTATTTAGGTACAAAGTTCGCTGAAGCATTTGATATTAAATATTTAAATAAAGCTAATCAGCATGAATATGTACACACAACATCCTGGGGGACTTCTACACGTTTAATTGGTTCAGTAATTATGGTTCATGGTGATGAGCAGGGTCTAATTTTGCCGCCACGAATTGCACCGACCCAAGTTGTCTTAATCCCTGTAGGTCCATGGAAAAAGAACCCTGAAATTATGGAGAAACTAGATGACATCTTTGCAATTCTTAAGAAGAAGGGAATTCGAGTACGTCTTGATGACTCCGACCAATCACCAGGCTTCAAATTTAATGAATGGGAATTAAAAGGTGTACCAGTTCGTGTTGAATTAGGACCACGTGACTTAGAGAAAAACCAGGCATTGTTAAAAGCACGAGATGAAGATGACAAGCAATCCATTGACCTGAACGACATTGTTGTGGCAATAGAAGAAGAACTAACAACGATGCAAAGTCGTTTATTCGAAAAAGCACGTAAATTCCGTGATGAAAACGCCCATACAAATATTGATACACTGAAAGATTTACAGCAACATATTAACATTTCCAAGGAAAACGGATCTATTCCTGGGTGGGTTCTTGCTGGATGGTGTGGAGATGATGCCTGCGAGGAAAAAGTGAAAGAAGAGACAAAATATACTTCTCGTAACATTCCATTTAACCCACCAACTACGAAAACGACTTGTATTTGCTGTGGAAATGAAGCGAAACATACAGTTTGGTTTGCTCAAGCATATTAAAAAGAGTAGTGTTTATTAATTTCCTTGATGACGGTGGTCATATTATCGAGGAGTGCTATTTGCGCTTGAATGCTCGTAATACAATTTCTGTGATGTTCTCTATACTCATACTGTGTCGTGTGCATGCCCCTCGATGTTTACTATATGAGTAGAACAAACGTAGAAGGTATATTCTTTCACTTCTGTTTTTGTTTGTTTACGACTCGTTTTCCACTGCATCTCCAGCTGGAAATGCAGTGTTTTTATCTTGATTTTTCCTGTGTTTTCAAAAAAATGCTAATATGCTAGAATAAAAAACAGAACATATATTCTTTTTTGTGGAGGGTGAAAACAATGAGTTATGATTTAATGGTCTTTGATAAAGAGCAAGCTCCAAACAATAAAGAAACATTTTTGCAATGGTATGATGAACAAACAAAATGGGCTGAACCACATGACTACGTAACAATAACAGTTACAACACCAGCATTACAAAAATGGTATCAGGATATGGTAGAACAATTCCCCAATATTAATCTGGTGGATGAGGAATTATTGGATGCGGATGAAGATGACGAGTTAGAGAGTCGTTTAACTGAATATAGTATTGGCTATGCCATGATTTACACAGCTTTTGCCTGGTCTGTAGCGGATGAAGCATATCATACGATGAAGGAGCTTGCAAAAAAACATGGAGTCGGTTTTTTTGATGTGAGTGGTGAGGGGGAGATTTTCTAAATCATTACATCGTATGTAGAAAGGTGGATAAGAAATGACAGAAAATCTTATTGCCCAATGGCAAGAGCAAAGAAAGTCGTTTGACGCAAAGAATGCCAAAGCAATTAACGCTATGCATAAGCTAAGGGAGCAAATTCAAAAAGCGGAGCCAACAGAGGTAAATTTGCGCATGCTCGTCGAAATTTTCTGCATGTTGCAAATGTATGACGAGGCATACAAAATTTTTACATCCGTCATGGATTTACGCAATAAAAAAGATCAGAGAAAATACGGCTCGATTAAATATTGGATTGACAATCCGCAAAATGTAAAGCCATTATTGCCACGTGTCATTCAGGAGGAAGCAGAGATGAAAATACCATTACCAACATTTAAATATATGCCGAATCCAATACAAGCGAATATTTTTAAAACGGGTGATTTAGTTGTTTGCGACTGATGTGAGCAAGAAGTGGGCATTTATTGTACAAAAGGCATTTATGCGATTGAAGAGGTTGAATATCTTTGTCCAAACTGTATTCATAGTGGGCTGGCTGCGCAAAAATTTGATGGTCAATTTCAGCAAGATTTATTAAATTCCGAGCTTGTGAAGAATGACGACTATACAGATGAAGTGTTGCATCGCACACCTGGCTATATTAGTTGGCAAGGAAATGATTGGATAGCACATTGCACGGATTATTGCGCATTTATTGGTTATGTTGGCTGGCAAGAGCTGGTGGAGATGGGCATTACGGAGGAGTTTGTACATTTTAATGGTCATACCAAAGAAGAGCTAGCCGCTACTTTGCGTAATAATGGCTCGCATCAAGGTTATCTATTTCAATGCTTAGAATGTCAGCAATACATTCTGTATTCCGATTTTGATTAATCTACATTGGTGAAATATGGAGCAAGTTGAGCATGGCTCTGGAGAAAATGTACCAGAGATACTACACAAGTTAGTGCGGAGAAATGACCAAAATTTCATGGAGAATATTTGTTTCATTAGCGAAATATGCTTGTTTTATAGATTAGAAGGAGACATTTTCAAGCATCTGCATAAACGGTAAAGCATCGATTTCCAGCTTGCGATAATCCTTGTTAATTGGCTGTTCAGGACGGACTAGTGTAACAACTCTAGCTAAAAGAATGGTTGAGTAAAAGTACAATGATTTCTTGTTGGCACAGGATTATTTCAAGTAAGTACATGAATGGTAATAGAGAAAGGAGCTACGAATATGGAAAAATTACGCTCAGCATTACTTGATTTTGAGCTTGAAGAAGCCACTGAGCAAATTTTACAATTCGCTAAAAATTCTATTCGCGCTATAGCGACGCCAACTGCGGATGAAGAAATTCGAATAGGTCATTCTAAAATAGGGGGAGCACCTGATACACCGACAGATTTTGTGTGGCCACAAACAAAGAATGGGCAACCACTCTATTTTCTTTGCCAGTTAAATTTAGCGGAGGTAAAGCCTTTTGATTCGAATCATTTACTGCCTGCAGAGGGGCTTTTATCCTTTTTCTATGATGCAGTGGAACAGCCTTGGGGTTATGATCCAAATGATGAAGATGGCTTTCATGTTTTCTACTTTACGCAAGTGAATTTTCAACGAACGGAACAACCCACAACTATAAAGGAGTCTATTAAGAGCGCAGTGCTATCCTTTAAAAACGAATGGACATTGCCGTCATGGGAATCGCCTGATGGTCAAAAACTAACAGTTCTTTTAACGGAAGAACAGGCAGATGCTTACGGTGACTTCTTATGGAGAGATGAAACAGAACATACAGCACATCGCATTGATGGATATCCTAATACGATTCAAGGTGATATGTACTTACAATGCGAGTTAGTGACGAACGGTTTGTATTGTGGCGATTCCACAGGCTACGAGCATCCTTTGCGCAAGGAGTTAGAACCTAACGTAAAAGATTGGCAACTGCTATTACAGCTTGATTCCGAAGATGATCTCGGTTATATGTGGGGCGACAGTGGTAGACTATATTTCTGGATTCGCGAGCAAGATTGTAAAAATAAAGCCTTTGATAAAGTATGGGCCATTTTGCAATGTTATTGAAACTACTAGAATTGTAGAAATGGAAGAGGATAGGGTGTTATTCATGGTGTCGAAAGTGCATGTTTGGCTAGGCATTAGTCATGTAGATGATGAAATTACAGATCCATATGACCATCAATATAAAATATGCCCATTTTGCTGATAAAAGGAGGTATTCGGATGAAAGTAAAACAATTTACAGAAAACGAAGCGTTATGGCTACAGCTTGAACAAGAGCTACTAGCAAAGCAATATAAACTTGACGAAGGAAGCTATCCTGCTAGTATTATTACGCCTTCTTTTTCACTAGATGCCTTCGCATTAACGGAGGTGCTTTGCCACTATCAACAACTTATATTATTAGACGTATTTCGCCAAGAGCTTGGCTTTGAAACACAACGCTACTGCCTTTCTCGCTTCACGCAAAAACAACAATCTTTGAGCTATATGCCATTACTTCGCTACTACGCAATCACTTTAAGAAAATACGGTGCAAGCTTTGAATCGTTAACTGTTGAGGAAATATTGCGAACGATTAAGGAATTAGACATTGAAACATATAACCATTTACTTATAGTTGGTTCTGGCACTTTACCAATAAATAAATGCCGAGCTGAATCCAACCTTATTTATTGTTATGCAAATGATGTGCTGGCTACCATCTTGATTCATATTAAAGAAGAAACAGAGGAAGCGTACCGTGAAGCCATGCTCTATTTAAATGCTTTATTGGAGGAGGATTTCCCGAAAAGCTATAGCATTTCCTATGAAGGGGAAAGTGATCTAGTGCTGCCAATTGAGCGTTTACCTGTCACACCTTCCCATCATTTTTTTGCAAAGGTGTTGAGCTATCCAAACCTACATGCTGCGCTAGTGGAATATAGCTACAAAGCGATGGCTGAGTATCATTTTTACGAGGATGTTCCGGATGAGGAAGCGGCAATGCCAAGCACGTTTGCCGTTTTTGGCCTTGGTTTATACAATAAAAGTTATAGCAAGCTCATTATCGACTATATGGAAATATGCGATGCTGATCATTCACCACCGACTGAATATTTTGCGAAAGCCTATGTGGAAAGGTGGGGGTTAACACCTGAAACATTGCCAATCTTTGCTTACATTGTCGCAACTGTGCCAACTGTTCCATACGAACCTTTCTTTGAACAGGCGATGAATACGGATGAAAATTTACAATGGCTTGAAAAATATATGACAACGCCCTTTATCGAGCTTTGTCCCGTGATTTCACCTGAACAAAATGAACGTATGGAAGAATACAAAGATCTAGATGTAGGATCATTACTGTATACATGCTTTGCGATTGTCCATTTGAATGACTTCACCAACCCGAAATTTATGCGGATTTTATCGCCATATCGCGAACGTTTTGAGGAAATATTGAAGGAGCTCGTGTCATGACAATAGAAGAAAAAAACATACACCGAACGAAAGGAACACTCGTTGATTTAGTTCATCAACATTAAAAGTAATTGACAGAAAAGAGATGGAACGGTTGGCATTTGTAAAAGAAGTCATAGCGATCCAAGGGGGCACTGACTTTGCCGTCTAGTGATGAATTGATGGGTATTGAAATATACGAACAAGGATAGTCGTGGTTTTGGTGCAAAAAATTAGGTACTAGTTTGAAAATTAAGAAATCACGATTGTCCTTTTTGTGACTCGAAATCAACTACTGATAGAACAAAACAATCAAATGGGGGGAAATGAATTTGTCACAGTATATAGAACAGTTTTTGGTGGATGTATGGCAGCAGTTAGAGCGATTTTATCAGCAGGAAAACGACCGAATTAGTAATACGAAGGACTGGAGCAGACTCCATATAGGAGTGAAACATTATGTAAAGGTGAAATGGACATCAGAAAAATTGAATAAATTACAATGGGGAACCCCTCATTATGGAACGATTTCTATTTATACATACGAACCATTTAGTTGGCATGATGATGCTTATAAAGTAGCAGCGGGCGATTACATGCAAGAAATTACAGACATCAACCAAATAGAAGAATTATTTTCCGCTTTATGTGCCAAAATGGATACGGTTTTCCAATCCGATGAATATCATGCGAAGCTTTTTGATTATCGCCTTCAACTTATTTTGGAATTTGAGCATGATGGGCGTGAGATATGCTATCAAAAAGAGCTACTAAATAACGACAAATTCACATTAGCGAAACAAACGTTAGCTACTTTTATTGAAACAAAAGTGATGGCTGATTTACCTGTATGTCCTGCTAAGAAAGATGGATTTTTCTTTGCTCGTTGCCTAGTCAATCCTCATTTTTTCCATCAGCGCGTAGCTGATATCGAACCAATAATGCAACGGTTATTGGAGAAGTATAGCGGGAATGAAGAACGCTTAAACCAGTGGAAATATGATTATACATCGGCATTTAAAGATTGGGCAGAGGAGTATATTTTATCGGTTTATTTTGAGGAGACAGGAGAATATGAAACGAAATGGATACTAAACTCAGCGGCTAGACCTAAGCAGAAGGAGCTAGAGTTCTTTGTTTATATTGCATTACAAATCGGATCTAAAGAACCTGATACACGTAAGCAATATCTTGAATTGGCGCAGCAACTTGGTTCACAAGAGGCGGAGGATTATTTACAAAATGGCAGTGATCATTTTGAACATAGAAGGAAAAGTGCGCGCTTTCAAGGAGCAGCCAATGATATTCGAAAATTCATTTCAATTCACATCATTGTTGAGGAAGAAGAAACCTATCGTGAAGCGTTGCATTACATCATCGATTTGTTACAAGCGGGCTTTGTCAAGGGCTATAGCTTACAGTTAGAGAGTCAGGAAGAAAACTATTTACCGATTCAAGGCCTTGCGAAAACGGAGCTGCATCAATTTTTTGCAAATTGCCTAGCGTATCCAAACCTGTTCCCATTGATTGCCGACTATGCAAAAGTGGCAATGGAGGAATATGCATGGTATGAGGACGTGGAGCCTAGCGAGCTATCCGCTATGCCTGGAACATATGCTGTATTTGGTCTAGGGCTTTTTAGCGATGCTTATTTTCCCCTTGTGCAAAGCTATATGTCACTTGTTGATTCAGAGCACCAGCTTGTACAAAATAACTATGCAGAAGCTTTTCTTAACATGCACGACCTATCAGTGGAACAGATGCCTGTGCTGATTGACATTTTACTTAGCGCAAATGAGGGGGAGCTCGAGCAGTTAAAAGGAATTCACGTTGATGAACTGGAATTGCTAGCTGAATTAATACATCAACTGGAGAACAAAGAAGATTACCAACGTAGCTATGTATTATATCAAATTTTTGGTAGTATGGAGGATCTAGCACAGCGTATTGAAAAAGAATCAGCGCCAATCCAAGAAATGCTAGAAAAATTACTAGGTTGGATGGAAGATTATTAATTGGTTAGCTTTCCTTAGTTCTTTAAAGAGCAAGACTTCTCAGTAAAGTAGGAAGTGCAATGTTGAGGAAATGCTAGCTAATATGTCATTTTTATTAGCTGTCATGTTTTAGATGAAAATAGATGAAATCAGAGCATTACTTAAATCGAGAGCAAAAGAGCTCCGAGATAGTTAAAATCGCAATTGCTTTTGATAAAAAATCAGATTTGTTCACCACCTTCGAGTTGCTGAACAATTAAGAAAGAGGAGGATTCCATTGTTAGATATTAATCCTACTACTGCTTGGATCGATTTGTTGTCCACCTATGAAGTCAATCCGAAATATGGCGATCCTGATGTCATTGATCAGTACCTGGATCAGCGGGATGCCGATCTGTTTGATTCACAATGGATGGCTGCACATGGCGACCTGACAGCTATCATTGACAGTATGTTGGTAGCGGATCGAAAGAAGATAGAGATGCTTCAGAATCGTGCTAGTAAGCAAATTTACGAAACAATCATTGGACAGACTAGTCACTCTGACCTAGCCGCCTATGCATCCGATGATGTAAGGCTGATTGTTGGCTTCCTTGTGACGGGCCAAGTTAACAGTTTTGTTCTTGAAATGAAGGAAAGTTACGAACGAGGTGATTTACCCAATGTTGAAGAGAGTCCTTTTTCATGAGAAAAACCGTGCCTGCAGATGTTTCAATCCGCTGGGCGCGCAGTGATATCCGGCAATCTAGCCATAATTTGTGGCTTGATTTAGAGAAAGAATGTGTGCATGTCAGTGATGGTTGGGGTGTAGCGTTTGCCGCATTGCGACTATGGGCTCTTGACCTGAGTAATGGACGCGAAATGGAATCTTGTGTCTTTTAGAAAAGGAGCCTTATTCATGTATCTAAAATATTCGCCAAGAACCATTGTACCTTTCACTGTCCTTTCGGTACAGGAAAACACCGCTA
The DNA here is from genome assembly GCF_041262385.1 of Lysinibacillus sp. RC46. Taxonomy (NCBI): domain Bacteria; kingdom Bacillati; phylum Bacillota; class Bacilli; order Caryophanales; family Bacillaceae; genus Lysinibacillus; species Lysinibacillus sp. RC46. Next base: position 16,207 of record NZ_JBGCCF010000051.1, read on the forward strand.
TTGCGGTAGTTACAATAGATGTTTTCTACGACGAATAATTGCAGGAGGAGATGCTTTTTACGCGAAAGCGAAGCGTCAGCAGCAAATTGTCACTATCCTCGTCGCAAAGGAGATGTCTCAAAAGAGTTTTTCAGACATCTCCTTTTGTATTTTAGACTAGCCCGAACAGGAACGTTTGTTCTAAAATAGACTTAACTTGAATCGAGGAGCTCGTTTTATGACATTACGTTCCCACAAGAATTCGAGAAATATCGTTCAATTATTGAACCAACTATACAACCTGTTAAACACATTGACACGATTGAACTTTGAAAGCAAGTTCGAAGGCAATCCCTATTTCCGAGGGGCATCTTTCTATATGAAAATATTCCAGAAGAATAAAGCTTATGCTCCTTAGCACTGGGGCATCTGACTCCGATTATAATGTGATAGTCATTAGCAGGTTAGTTGGATTCGGTTAGGATGCTTTCAGAATAATGAAGAAACCGTAAAACATGATCAGATTAGTTAATTAACAAGGAGACTACTACAATGACAAATGATACTTTACAATTATCCCAGAAATGGCGAGAAGAGGGGTTACGTTATGCAAGTGAGATTAATGCCTACGTGCGCAGAGGATTAGAAAACAACTGGGAGGCACCAGGAGAGGAGCCGTCTGAAGATTCACGTGGACAATTAGCTTCGCAAGTGTACAAGTTTATTAAACAGGCGAATAGAACAAAGGAACTGGAAACGCTCCGTGAACAGTTTCCAGCTGCTTCTTGGCCATTTCAGGAAACGCACAGCCAACAGATGCGAGCTGTTTATCCAATTGCGTTTCTACGTGATGGTGCATTACTTGTTGCAGCGCAAAATGAAGATTTATCACGCACTGTCTATTTGATGGATAAACAGGAGGCAAACCGTATCGAGCATGTACATGCGGCAAGTTGTTCTGCGGATGGACGCGACATTGCTTTGATGGATGAGCAAGGAGTTCGTATCGTACGCGAGCCTGATCGAGAGTTGAACGGCTCTCTGCTGGCTACATACACATGGGCGACAATCATCGACCAATTGCGCGAAAATTACCCCGACATAGAGACCTTACAGCCAGAAAGCTATCGAAACGCAGATGTCATTCCATTTGCTGATGGCACGAAGTTATTGGTGGTGTCGCATGATGGTATCTATTTGATTGAGAAAACAGGTGCCATCTTGTTGCACCCGACAGTGGAAAATATACGGGAGTGGACAAGAGAAGATGATGACTTGACAGCAAGTTTAGCGATGGCACATGGAGCTGTTTCGCGAAGCGGCAGATGGCTGGCTTATGGAAGTCAAGGCAGCGAGCATTTGTTACTAGATATAGAAAAGTATGTTATGCACTCATTTGAACCGATGTCGAGTTATCCGCATTACAGCTTGTTCAGTGCCAATGATGAGCATGTTTGGTTCAATGCATGTCATTTTTACAATGGATCTACGCTAGGTATTTCACTTCATGATCTTGAACAGTACAATAATGAAGAACCCCCTTCAATAGATGATAGTATGCGTGTATATGCCGGTGTTGCAGTGCAAGGGGGCAATATTATGGGTGACGCATATGGATATTTGCGAATGATTGATTTTGAGGGGAATGAACTTTGGCGTTACTTCGTATCTGGGACAATCAGTGGTATGGCATTAAACTCTGACGAGACAATATTGCTTGTCGGTACATACAATGGAACGCTCCATGTACTTGATTTGACTAGTACAGAGCCAAGTCCATATGAGATTGGCACAAGTTCAATACGTGAATCGTACCGTTGGATCTTCTGGGATACTCAACAACCACTGTACTGGTAGTTTTTATAGGCAAAGTCGACGAAACTATAAGGTTCTTTTTATCAACATCATATGTATTTGAAATGACAGATACTTATAATAGTTTGCGTTTGGTCTAAATTTTAAGTTTTGGTAGAATTAATCAATAAATGGCTACAGGTGTCACGATAGAAACATCTAAATGGATTCCTTTAATTAACATTTGAGATGAAGAAAAGATTTGTGTAGGAACAAGAGTTAGGTTGTACAATGTAGATCTAACTCTTGTTGAAGATAGCAAAGATGATTACTACGAATACTTAATATCATCTATTTATGACAATGAAACGCACTTACAGCAAACGGTTCACTTTAGAGCTAATATCTAAGGAAGTGAAAGTATGTTTTATCCGATTGGCAACACAACAATAGATTCTGATAAATATAGAGAAAAATTTGCAAAACGTTATTATCTGCCTTTTATGAAAGAATTGATAGACTTATCAGGATGTTCTTTAAAGGAAGCAAAAGAGTTGATTGATATTGTGATTCATGAGGAAGACATTATTGTTAACCAAACATCACAAGAGTTACAAGATACTTGTTTAGCTGAATTACAAGATGATTGAGAGGGAGTGGGATTATGCCAAAAAAATTATTGAATATGTTAGAAAAATGGTATGAGGAAAATCAACATGACAAAATTGTAGAAGCGATTGAACAATTGTCTAAGTCAGAGCGAGATTACGAAATAGTAGGTCATTATGGTCGTGCGCTTAATAATTTAGGGCGTTATCATGAAGCGTTGTCCCAGTTATGCACAGTTAAAAAACAGGGGCAACAAGATGCGGATTGGCATTGGCGTGTTGGCTATGCTTATTTCTATATCCAGAGATGGCAAGAAGCGCTGGCTGCATTTGAAAAAGCGAAGGAATTACAGTTTGATACTAGAACTGAAGAGTATATAGTAGCCTGTCGGAATATTATGAAAAAGTCAGTGGAAGCGCTAGATGATATCAAGCTTGTCCCTTTTCATGAGCGTGATTTCAGTCAATTTTGGGAAAAAAGCGATTATGCGGATAAAAATTATGTAGAAGTATCCCCCACTACTGAAATGATTGCTTCTATAGAAGAGGAACTTGGCTATAAATTGCCAGCAGATTATATTTGGTTTATGCAACAACAGAACGGCGGTATGCCAGTTAACACTTGTTTTCCAACGGCTATGCCGACTTCATGGGTAACTAAACTGTTACAACAAATTTAAACCAAACTATACAAACCTGTATAGAAACATAGATTGATAACAGAATACCCTTCGTATCAAGCGATTGGTGCGAACTCCACGTTAATTGCTTTTAACTCCTAAAGCCTTGTGACCAAAACGGAGCTGGAAACGGCAGACGTAACGGTGCGAAAGCAGAAAAAACAACAAGTATGGCATAAGCTGAAAAAAATCACTCAGTGTCCGTAAAGGATCATCGTGACAACGGAAAACGGTGGCGCTAAGTGCTTTGACAATGGATGTTTAGCAGCGAAACTCCTAAATCTCTAATGAGACAAGGAGGACGTTCAACGACTATCTCCTTGAGGGAGAGTAAAACCGCAAGCGAATGGCGGAAGAAAAATGTGGCTCTTATCAGAAGATAAGATGAAGATATAGTCTGCGCTTATGTGAAAGCATAAGAGGTCTACTCGTGAGAGAAAGACTGCATTAAGGGTTGCGCCTTAGTGTGAACAAGAAAAATATATACAAATATAAAAAATGTTAACAACCTCTCTAAACAGGGTAAAGTGATTTTATCATAGTGAAAGAGAGGTGGTACGCATGGAATGAATGTCCATTGGGAAATTTGCTAAACATGTTGGTGTAAATGTTGTAACGCTAAGAAGAATGGAAGCGAAAGGCGATTCGAACAAATCATTTACATCAATGTCCTAATGAGATTGTGAAAACCAAGCCATCTCGTATTGTAATGGAACATTTAAATGTAAAAGGTATGATGAAAAATAAACATCTGGCGAAGGCGGTAGCCGGGCAAAAGCTATATGAATTCAAAAGGCAAATTCACTACAAATGTGAAAAATATGGAATTGAATTTGTTGAAGCTGACAGATGGTTTCCATCATCAAAAACTTGTTATAGTTGTGGACAAATCAAAACCGATATGAAACTGAAAGACAGATTATTTATCTGCTCTTGCGGATTAAAGCTGGATAGAGATTTGAACGCAAGCATTA
>NZ_JBGCCF010000052.1:0-19398 GCF_041262385.1 Lysinibacillus sp. RC46
TATGGAGACAACATAAAAAATAGAGAAATCCGAATTTGAATTCATTCAAATTCGGATTTCTCACTAATTGAAGCTAGTTATGTCCCAGCCTCTTTAAAAATGCACTTTATGTTTTGATTATTTTAGGATTACAAACAGAAAATTGAAACTATTTTCCTTTTTTTACGTATTAATATAAGAGAATACTAGGAGGTGTAATTTTGGAAGATAAAATACAGGAAAAACAAACAAATGAGTTTGTTGAATGGGTAAAGGCAATTGTGTTCGCTTTATTGGTGGCATTTTTAATCAAGTATTTTTTATTTACGCCAGTACTCGTAAAAGGTGTTTCGATGGAGCCGACACTGGTAGACCACGATCGTGTTATTGTTAATAAAATCGGTCCGAAATTTAAGTCAATTGATCGATTTGACATTGTTGTTATTAATAATATTTTAATTAACAATGAAGAAGAAAATATTATTAAACGTGTTATTGGTCTACCAGGAGATAAGATCGAGTATAAGGATGATCAATTATACATAAACGGAGAAAAGTACAGTGAACCTTATTTAGATCAGTACAAGAAGGTGTTAAAAGATCCTGGGTCACTTACTTATGATTTTACGCTAGACCAAGACTTAGGTGAAACTTCGGTACCTGAAGGGTATTACTTTGTATTAGGTGATAATCGTCGTAAGAGTAATGATAGTAGAAATCCTGAGTTAGGTTTCATCCCTAAAGAAAAAATAATGGGTACAACAAGTATCATCTGTTGGCCAATCGAGCATTTTGACTTCAGATTTAACTGATAGATCGAAAGCTTATAAACTTGATAAAGATAACATGACCACTCCACGATGAGTGGTTTTTTTGTATTGTCATTTGATCTAGGAGACGGACGCACAGGGTATCATTTCATTAATGGAAAATATAATTAACTTAATGCAATATATACATTGCAAAAAGACAAATATTCTGTATAATTAAAATCATAAACAAGAGGAGGTAAAATATTGATGTTTTGGAAAAGTAAACACGTCGATGAACGAATTAAAAATCAGCAAAATAAAATTTACAAAGAGATTTTTTTCTTTGTCATAGTAATCTGTTTAATATCGATCCTAATAAAATTCATTACACAGGGAGTGACCTCACAAAATGTAGTAACAGAACGGTTGATTATATTATTCTCAGTTGTTTATTATTGTGGCAGAGCAGCGTATCTCGGCATATTTACTGAAGAAGTAGAGATTCACGATAGTGCAAGTAAATTTAAATTAAGTACTAAACTTATTATTTTCGGTGTGGCTATTGGCATGGTTATTGCAATTATTATGGGTGTTAACAGTGCATTCAACTATGCAGAAAGCACTTCACAAGCAATATATTTTTTCTTTATGGTATTTTTTGTATCACTGTTCATGTACTCACTATTTATTGCCGGAATTTTATTCTTATTTTATGTGCTTGCTAAAAAGAAAAGTGATCGAGTTATTCAAAGAATGTTAGAAGATGAAGATAGTGGTGATCAATGTGAAAAACATACGCTTAAAAATGGCTCGAATTGAACATGATTTATCACAGGGGGAATTGGCTGAAAAAGTGGGGGTTACTAGGCAAACTATCGGTTTGATTGAATTAGGTAAATATAACCCGACTTTGAATTTATGTATTGCTATATGTAAAACGTTAAATAAAACCCTAGATGAATTGTTCTGGGAGGAGTAAATCTGATTGGTTCAAAATGTTAAGTAATGTATTTAAAGAAGAGACTATCAACTAAACAGATAGTCTCTTTTTTTTCTTTGGATTTCTAGTACAGCCGAAATAAAAAAGATCGAAGCAATTTGCTCCAACCTTTTTATAACAGAGTTATTTATTTTTCCAACGAATAAACCTAATCATTTAATCCTTTACCATCAAGAATGTGTTGCGTGTATTTTTCAATTCTTGACACGCGAGTTTTGGATTGTTTAGGTTGGGAGAAATGTAGAATATATGCTCTTTGTCGTCCTGGCGTCAATTCTTCAAAAGCAGTTTTTAAGGTAGGCACTTCATTGAATTTATTGTGAAGTTCTTCAGGAATTATGTATTCCTTATGCTCTTTCAAGGGTACTTCTAAACCTGCTTTTTCAACTCCAATGGCTTCAAGAATATAATCTTTTATAATGGTTTCCATGCCAACTATTTCTTGAACGTTGGTGAAACGAATTTGGCGCGCTGCCTGTACATTTTCAGTCTGTTGAATTAAAATCCCATGGGCATCCTTTAACAAGGCACCTTTGTGAAACAGAAGCGCACAATAATCTTTAAAACCATGTATTAACACGATGTTTTTTTTCTCAAGCGTGTAACAAGGATGCATCCATTTAAATTCTTCCGTCAATTCACAATCAAGAACGATATTTCTCAACGCAGAATATTCTTCCTGCCACTTTTTAGCTTTACTTAAAAATTCATCAACCTTTGGATTCATTTTGCTATTTGTCATCAAGGAACACCCCTCTACAATTTTTTAATCAGTTGATATTCTCTAATCGATTTATAATAAAACATTAACTGGTGTCATGTCTAGTTAAAAATAGGGAACTAATATCGCTAATTTACAAAGAATTGTGATGAGTTGAAAAAGCCTTTGAAACATGTTTTTTTTGCATATTTTAATTGGTGCAACATTGTATTTCTGGTAAAATATTAGAATATTGGTATATAATACTTAAAGGAATGTGTTATTTAAAATAAAGCTAAGTAGGAGGAGAATAATGAGAAAATTTTTTACGGTGTTACTAGCAGCATTTGTAATTGCAGTAGTACATCCAACAAAATCAGAAGCGAAAGTGATGTATGATGGAGCAGAGGTTGTAAAAGACCAAACCGGAAAAATGACCTTTACAAAAGACATTAAGGTGTACAAGAAAAATCCAAATGGTACGTTTGATTCGTTAGTGGTAAAGCGAAATAACTTCTTTAGAACGTATGATATTGAAAAATATGATGGCAAAACGTTCTACCAAATGGGACAATATCGAGTACAAGCAACGGATTTGGTAGTTTTCAAAGAAGTACCAATAAAAATTCGTTCATCTTTCTACAACAATCCAACTTATATATTTATTAATCGTGATAGTAAATCCGCAACTTACGGAATGTGGTTCAATAAAAGTACCAACCCGGGTTTTTCTTTTACAAATAATGGGCAAATACTTTCTTATTGCGGTCCCAATGATGTTAGTTCTAAAGAGTGTATACAGTATCCTGGTACAGATCTTAAAATCGCTGAGTCGAAAAGAAGCGAAAAAGGCGTGCGTTTTGAGCTAACAAAAGATGCAGATTTTAAACAGGATCCAATAAAAGGATCTGCAACGATAAGTACGTTGAAAAAGGGAAGAATTTTAGTTTCAGAAGGTCTTGAAATTAATGGTTATCTAAATGTTACTTGGAAAAAAGATGACGGCAACGAGTCCACTCATTGGATTCCGGTGAATTTATTAAAGCCAGTTGGAAATCAGTAATTGGGAATTTTACAAAGCTCTCTTAAGCTCTGCTCCATCTAGTTTTCATGTTAAATTATAAATAAAGGTACCCTCTAAGAGCGATATTTAGTGTCTATCTTAGAGGGTACTTTTTATAGAGCACACCTGCTGAAGTAACAGCAACAGTTATTGTTGAACGGAATGCATGACCGATATATTGTACAAACTTCATACTCTAAAAGATCAGTATCTTCATAGATTGGGATACTAAATGACGTTTGTGTTTAAAAGTCTTCTGTATTTTCTTCAGCTTTGGCAGATAGTATAAAACCAATAAAATAATAGAAGTGTGAAAATAAGTGTGACATATAAATATTTTCACTAAATAATGTAGAGGTGAAATAAAATGGATGAAAATCAGAAAAAAGTAGAAATATCTTTTCTTACTAATGGACCGATCCAATCTGATTATATTAGAGAACAATTTCAAGTTTTAATTAAAAAATTTAATTTAGGGCTTCAACAACTCTCTAAAATGTTTGATATACCCATAAATGAGATAGAAAATATAATGAATGATTCAATTACCATCACAAATGAAAAATTTGAAGAGATTGAGTATAAAATAACAATGTTGAATTTTGGTTTTGATGATTTTAATGCCAAAGATAGGGTAAAGTCAATATTGAATAGTTTGTTAGTGGAATACGAAATAACAACAGAAAGCTTGTCCAAAATTATAAATGTAGCAGAAAAAGAACTGATAGATTTTAAAGAAGATCAATTATTAGAGAGGACTATAGAAATTGAGATATGTGTGAATATTATTATGCTTAATTTTGTTTTACATAAATAAATTTAAAACCCAGGTACTCGAATTGATATGCTCCCTATTTAGTAGACAGATTAAAAAATAAAATCTGTTTATCTAAGGGGAGTATTTTTATGGGGCGAAGCAAATTGAAAAAAATGCTTGGGGTGATAACACAAAAACCATAAAATAAAAAGGACTGGGGTATTATCCCCAATCCTACTTACACATTCCTATAAACATGCCCACCAAAGCTTTATTAATTGCTCCAATTTAGCTCCAATTAGCTAAGTACAAAATGGACTGAAAATGTTGATATGAAGGTGCTATGTTATTAACTTGCATTCCTGTCACTTTACATTTGGATAAATCATCGTCGCAGGGTCCACGTATTCATCGAACTGTTCCTCTGTTAGTAAACCAGATGCAATCGCTGCTTCTTTTAATGTTGTGCCTTCTTTATGGGCTGTCTTCGCAATTTTTGCCGCATTTTCGTAACCGATATAAGGGTTTAATGCAGTTACAAGCATTAATGAGTTTCGTAAATTATGGTCAAGTACTTCTTTATTTGGTTCGATACCGACAGCACAATGATCATTAAATGATTTCATTGTGTCTGCAAGTAGGCGAGTTGATTGTAAGAAGTTATAGATAATGACTGGCTTGAAGACATTTAACTCAAAGTTACCTTGGGAAGCGGCAAAGGCAATTGTTGCATCATTGCCAACAACTTGTGTAACAACCATCGTCATCGCTTCACTTTGAGTTGGATTTACTTTACCAGGCATAATGGATGAGCCTGGCTCATTTTCAGGAATCGTAATTTCACCGATTCCTGAACGAGGACCACTCGCTAACCAGCGAACATCATTGGCAATTTTCATTAAGTCAGCTGCAAGAGCCTTTAATGCGCCATGTGCGACAACCGCTTCATCATGACTCGTCAGTGCATGGAATTTATTTGCTGCAGAAGTAAAATGTTTTCCTGTTAATTGACTAATTTCCGCTGCTACACGCTCACCAAATTCGGGATGTGCGTTAATACCCGTACCAACTGCTGTGCCACCAATCGCTAGTTCCTTCATATATTCAATATTTTGGACTATCATTTGCTCAGATTTAGCAAGCATTGCTACCCAGCCACTTATTTCTTGACCTAAAGTTAAAGGTGTAGCGTCTTGTAAATGTGTACGACCAATTTTAATAATATCTTTAAATTTCTCTGCTTTGTCATCAAGAGTAGCTTTTAGTAAACGTAGTCGCGGCAATAAATAATCTTCAACTTTTAACACTGCAGCAATATGCAGAGCCGTTGGGAAAGTATCGTTTGAGCTTTGAGATTTATTGACATCATCATTTGGATGGATGCGTTCAGCTTCTCCAGCATTTTGTAAAAGTTGGTTTGCACGGTGCGCAATTACCTCATTGACGTTCATATTTGACTGTGTACCACTACCAGTTTGCCAAACTACAAGAGGGAATTGATCGTCCCATTGACCCTTTAAAATTTCGTCAGCTGCTTGAACAATCGCATTTGCTTTTATATCTGAAAGCTTACCTAATTTATTATTGGCCATCGCAGCACTTTTCTTTAAAATGGCCATTGCTTGAACTAGCTCAATAGGCATTTGTTCTGTCCCGATTTGGAAATTCTCTTTACTGCGCTGTGTTTGAGCACCCCAAATTTTATCTGCAGGTACTTTAATTTCACCCATAGTGTCTTTTTCAATACGATAATCCATGTAAAACAGCTCCTTTATTTATGTAAATCTCTCCAATAAATTAAACATCCGACGGAGAATTTAACTTTTTTCATCGGGTGTCAAAACATCTGCTGAAAGAAGTTAAAAAACGGATATTCTTAGTCTGATGTAAGAATATCCGTTTGATACATGCTTATTTCAAAAAAATAGGGGGATTCTGAACTAAGCATTTCGGAGTGAAGAAATAATCTATTGATAATGATAATTGTTATCAATTAAAAAGTCAAATACTTTTCATTAAGCTATTTATATAGTTGAGAATAATTCGCAATTATTTTTTCTCTTAGAGTTCGATACCCTCTTTTTTTAAGTTAAAACGCTATCATTAAATGATAGCGTCGGAAGGTAAATAGGGGAGAACTATCTCTTTTTCTTGCCAATTTCTTTTAATGGTTGTTTTTTAGGTATTTTTTCAAAAATGATACTTACTTGATAGTTGTTGTCGTCTATTTGAACAATCTGAACAACTTTTGCTTTACGTCCTTTAATTTTAATGTTCTCTTCGACAGTAGGTAAATTTACGAGCAGCTGACTTAAAACTGACGTCTTGTTTTCATAAAAATGAGTTACAAACATAATTCTTCTCCTTATAAATGTTTTATTGAACCTAGAAAAAACCTTCCTTTATTCCTTATATGTAATGTAAAAGAGACATGGTTTTAATGAGAATGATTAGCAAGGGGAAGGTTTTACTCAATGTATGAAAAGAACCTATAATATAGAACATTTGTTATACTGCTGGGGAACTTATTTTGGATAGTAGCTTGACGAAAAAGTTGAAATGAATTATGATGTATCGAAAATAAATTAACAATGATTGGAAGTAGTAATGAATGTAGTTTGCTTTAGAGAGATGATGGCTGGTGAAAATCATCGCAAATCATTTATGAACTCGTCCATGAGTTTTTATGCTGAATTCAGTAAGCATAGACGGTTGCTACCGTTATAGTAAAGTGAGCTTTCTAGCTAATCAGAGTGGTACCGCGGATAACTTCGTCTCTATATTTATTAGAGATGAAGTTTTTTTATTTGGGAAATTGAAAAACGCTCGATACCTGATCGCTCAAAAAAGAATGAATTGCTTTATCGACAAAATTCTCAGTCTGTGTGTGTTTATAAAAACAAATAGGGGGAAATGTATGGAGATTACTAAAAAACAGGCAACAACAGTGGGATTAGTAGCTCTTGTATTATCAGCACTTTTAACTTCGATAAGCCAGGTTTTCTATGCAAAGCAGGTGCAAGAAGTACCAACATTTTTATTTACTGGTATTAGTTTTTTCATTACTGCTATTTATTTCTCTTTCTTTGCACGCAAGCATAAACGAGCTAATCTGTGGAAGGGAAATATTAATTCTGTAGTGAAGTTGAATGTAGCATCCGTGTTAGCATTTATGGGCTTTTATTTTGCTTTAAAATATGTAGAGTCAGCGATTGTAAGTGCACTTGAGATGGGTATTGGACCACTGTTTGTCTTGGTGTTAGCTGTTTTTGCAAAGGAATCGATTCCGAAAGTACAATGGGTAATTGCCACGGGTACATTTCTCGCTTGTACTATATTAATATTAGCGGTTGTTAGTGGGAAATCAGCTGTTCAAATGGACATAACTTTTCCAGTGATTTTAGCATTAATAGCGAGTGTTAGCTGTGGGGTTGGGGCTGTACTTTGTACGATCTATTCTAAGAAATTAAGTGAGGCTGGTTGGACTACTTCAATGATTTTAGCTAATCGTTATTATGGCATAATTTTATTATCTTTTTTCGCGACTTTCGACATATTTTTTAAATATTTCTCGGGAAATATTTCATGGATAATCGCAGTAACGGTAATGGGTGTCATGCTTCCAATGTATTTATTGCAGATAGGCATTCAGTATTGTTCAACTTTGATTGTAATGATGAGTTTATGCTTTGTTCCAATATTCGCATTCTTCTTTCAGATGTTTGACTCTAGGTTATCATGGTCACCCATTTCCCTTTTAGGAATAAGTCTATTGTTTATTTTTGGGGTGTGTAGTTTGTATGTGGAAAAAAGGACGGTTTCAGAGTAGCGTAAGCACGCTATACTAATAGTAAGGGAGGAAACAAAATGTATTTAAAGTCATGTAAGGTATTACAGGGAGAAGTTGAAGTTAAAGATCAATATCCCTTTAATATACCAAGTTTGCAGGATTTACAGGAGCTAGAGTTTCCTACGAACGTAACTTTCTTTGTAGGGGAAAATGGCTCTGGGAAATCAACCCTTTTGGAGGCAATAGCTGATCGCTGTGATTTTAATACTGCGGGGGGTGGTCGCCAAAATTTATATGAAGTACATAAAGCGGAATCTGCACTTGGGGAGTTTATCCGTTTATCCTGGTGGCCAAAGGTTTCAAATGGCTTTTTCTTACGTTCGGAAACGTTTTATCAATTTGCGAGTCATATTGATTTGTTAGAGGAACATGACATTAGGAAAAAGTATGCCGCTTTTGGGGGTAAGTCGTTACACCATCAATCACATGGGGAGTCCTTTTTATCACTATTTATGCATCGCTTCAAAGGCAAAGCAATTTATTTATTGGATGAGCCAGAAGCAGCGTTGTCACCAACGAGGCAGCTAAGCCTACTCAAAATTATCAAAGATTTAGAGCATGAGGCACAATTTATTATCGCCACACATTCACCTATTTTACTTGGCTATCCAAATGCTACAATCTATAGTTTTGATAATGGGGAGATTGAATCTATTCGTTATGAGGATACTATACATTACATTGTTACGAAGCGGTTTTTAAATGCACCGGAAACCATTTTTTCAGAGTTATTTGATGAGGAGAGAGAATCATGAATCAACGTAAAGGCTTAGTTATGCGAGAAATTCGATTAGATGAAATCGCACAGTTTATTGATTTGCTTAATTATGTTTTTCAAATGTCCATGTCCATTCATAAGGATCGTCGCTTTGTGAATGCCAAAAGTAAACAATTTAATGAGGGACATGCGCTTGGTTGGTTCGACGGCTCACATCTTGTATCTCAAATTTTAAGCCTACCTTTTGAGGTAAATGTTCATGGAAAGATTTATGAAATGGGAGGCATCACTGCTGTCGGAACGTACCCTGAATATTCTGGGCATGGTTTGATGGAGAGCCTTATTATTGAGAGCCTGGAGCGGATGCGAAATGAAGGACAATGTATATCCTATTTATTTCCATATTCTATCCCTTATTACCGAAAAAGGGGTTGGGAAATTATGAGTGATATTGTGGAATTTCAAATCAAAGATACGCAGCTTCCTCGGTATGGGGGCCTAAATGGTAAAATCCGTCGTGTAGATCCGAAGCATGAAGACGTTGTGACTATTTATGCGCATTATTCAAAGAAGACGCACGGTGTCATGGTTCGTAATAGTATCGCTTGGAATGAAAAGTTCCAGGAAGATTTTTGGGAGGAAAAATTTATCGATAGTGATGTGAACCTCCAGGCTGCAGTGTATTATGACGAAGATGATATGCCGCAGGGTTATATGTTTTATCGTATTATGGAGGAAAATTATTACATCGATGAAATTGTCTATTTACAGGAAGAAGCGCGTAAAGGTTTATGGAATTTTGTCTCAGCACATAACTCAATGATTTACAATGTCTATGGTAAAACAACTGGCAATGAAGCCGTTGCCTTTTTATTAGAGGATAGTGAAATTATTCAAAAAGTATCCCCTTATTTTATGGCACGAATTGTAGACGTAAAAGAATTTCTGTTACGTTACCCATTCACGGGAAATGATTTTCAGCTTAGACTCGCTGTTAGTGACCGCATTGTGGCATGGAATAATGGCACATTTGTCATAACGAAGCACAACGGAAATGTCGAAGTTGAAAAGGTGAGTGAGACACAGTCAGAAAATGCTATTCAGCTAACAGTTCAAACACTTGCCACGATGTTACTAGGCTATAAACGACCGAGCTATTTAGAAAAAATCGAGCGTTTACAAGGCAATGCCATTGAAATTGCACTACTAGAGACGGTACTACCAGTAGGCATCCCAACGTTTATTGATTATTTTTAAAAAAATTTAGGGGAATTTGTACAGAGACAGCTGTGCAGATTCCTTTTTATGGGTTTAAAAGAAAACTGATCAGGTTAGTGCGAGAACTGATCGGGTCCAAGAGAAAACTGCTCAGGTAAGCGCGAGAACTGCTCGGGTTGAAGAGAAAACTGCTCAGGTCATCGCAAGAACTGATCGGGTTGAAAAGAAAACTGCTCAGGTAAGCGTGAGAACTGATCGGGTCCAAAAGAAAACTGCTCAGGTCATCGCGAGAACTGCTCGGGTTGAAGAGAAAACTGCTCAGGTCATTGCAAAAACTGTTCGCGTCCAAGAGAAAACCGCAATCAGGTCACCCAAAGACTCGCTCGGGTTAAAAATATTTTGGCAATATCGAAAAATGGAGCATACATTTTCTGGAGCGACTATGTTGAATTTACCTGATGCAACATACGACGATCGAGACAAAGAGTAGCCATAACAATTGCAGTTATGGCTTATTATTCCGTTATCCAAGCTTTTCTTAGCAGTTGTACACCGAGAATGATTTCCTCCATTTTTAATTTACTAAAGCCTAATTGTATAATGGGCACAGAGCTTGGCTGTTGTAGAAAATATGGGCTCGTAGGGTAGACCTTGACTCCGTATTGTTGCGCATTTTGAATGAGCTGCTCTTCTGAAAATTGTGTATGCACCTTGACCAATATATAAAGTCCAGATTGTTCTCCAAGTATCGTAATTTTTTCTTCGAACTGTTTGTTAAGCTCCTCTACAAGAGCATTTATTTTATGTTTATAGGTGATACGCATTCTTTTAATATGCCGTGTCCATTCACCTTGTTCCATGAATTTCGCCATAGTTAATTGATGTATGGACGAGGCGTTATGTTCGAAATGAGCAAAGCGTTCTTTATATGGCTGTACAAGTGCTTTCGGGAGTACCATATAGCTTAAACGAATAGCTGGTAAAAATGATTTTGAAAATGTCCCAATATATATAACACGTGACTTATCGAGTGAGGCGAGAGCAGGAAATGGCTGTTGCGTATAACGAAATTCACCATCATAATCATCCTCAAGTATATAGCCATCTACTTTTTTAGCCCACTGAATTAAAGCTTGCCGCTGCTGAATGCTCATAGAAACGCCGTATGGAAAATGATGAGAAGGTGTGACATAGAGTAAGCGCGAATGTAAATGCTTTAAATGCTCAAGCCTTGCACCTTTTTCTGACACAGGTAAAGTCTCTATCTCAAAGCCATGCAGCTTGAACGCTTCACGTGCACCGTTGTAGCCAGGGTCTTCTAAAATAACACTTGGGAAATCCTGCTTTAATAGAAAGCCTAGATAAATTAACATTTGTTGCGTGCTACTACCGATAATAATGTCTTCTTCATTTACATGAACGCCACGAGCTTGAAGCAAATAATGCACAAGCTGTTCCTTTAGAAGTGGCTCACCGAAAGGGTCGCCATATTCATAGCACTTTTGTAAAAGTAACACTTGATTAGACATTTGCCGCCATATTTTTAAAGGAAAATGTTGTTGATCGACAGCACCAGTCCGAAAGTCGATGATGACATCTCCATTATTAGTTTTAATTTCTTGAGTAAGGCTTGGCCGTTCCTCCTCCTGAAGAAAAACTTTTTCAAATTCATTTGCGAAATATCCCTTTCGTCCTTCACCACGTATGTATCCTTCCGCTACGAGCTGCTCATAGGCAGTTAAAGTTGTATTCCGACTGACATGTAAAGTTTCGGCTAGCCTTCGAATAGAAGGAAGAGATTCATTCGTTGTCAATATCCCTTGTTCGATTAACCATTTGATTTGCTGATAAATTTGTTTATATTTTGCCTCTTCATCTGTAAATAAGAAAATAAAATTCTCCATAAAGTCCCTCCTTGACATGTTGGAATGTAGAGAACTGTTTCTTTTTAAATGTCAGTTAGTTTTTTATCATAATACAAGAATTACATATTAAAAGAAATGGGGGAATTGTTAATGGAGATTTGTCCAGTAACTTTAGCAACAGTTGGAGACGTAGTGCCATTATTTAATGCCTATCGAGAATTTTATGGTCAACCATCAGATTTAAAACAGGCTGAGCAGTTTCTAAAGGAGCGTTTAAATAAGAGGGAGTCGGTTATTTTTCTAGCTTATCTGGATGCGCAGCCAGTTGGTTTTGTCCAGCTCTATCCTATTTTTTCATCTGTTGCAATGAAAAAGGCGTTTATTTTAAACGATTTATTTGTGACAGAGCATGCTAGGAAGCAAGGCGTAGCACAGGACCTAATTGAACAGTGTTATTCATACTGTATACAGAATGATGCACGTTATATTGGGTTAGAAACAGCGACAGACAACGTTCGTGCTCAAAAACTTTATGAGAAGCTCGGGATGAAAATAAATGATGAAGTATTTCATTATATTAAATATTGGTAAGAGGAGGTTCGAATAATGACCATAACAATCAAGCAATTAATAACGCAACAGGAATGGGTGGAAGCATATGATGTTATGGTGCAACTTCGTACGGAATTAACAGTAGAAAAGTACCTTCAATTATTAAAGGAAATGACCCAAGATGGCTATATGTTATTTGCTTTATACGAAAATATGAACATTGTCGCTGTCGCCGGATTAAGTTGGAGAGTCAACTTTTACAGTGAACGCCATATATTTGTCTACGATTTAGTAACGGATGAGGCCCATCGTTCAAGAGGCTATGGTGAAAATTTATTGCAATATCTTCACCAATGGGGCAAAGAAAATGGCGCGCATTATATTGCTTTAGAGTCTGGTATTCAAAGGACTAGTGCGCATCGTTTTTATGAAGATCGATTAGGGTATGAAAAATGGTGCTATTCTTTTCGGAAAGCATTGTGATGAAATATTGAGCGAAATCCGAATAAAGAGTGAAAGCGACTAGATTTTTAGTCGCTTTTTTAAATGCTTATATACTGATTAACATTTAATATTTATTTTTAAAGGTTAATTTTTTAATGATTATCGTTAAATTTATCTTGATTTCAACTCTGTTGTTTAATATGCTTAACATGAAGAAGGACGTAATATAGAGTACCGGCGATGATTTCCGCATTAAGCAGGGGAAAGCAGGAGTTAGCGGCGCTTTTTGAACATTAAGCGGCGGAAAAGCGGAAGTTAGCGGCGAAGTTCCACATGAAGCGGCGGAAAAGCAAATGTTACCGGCGAACTTCAAACATCAACCAACGATTTCTGGAAAACACCTTAACATCGCTTGTCATTCTTCATGGAAAAAACATTATGAACAGGGGGAAAAGTTATGGTTTTGGAAAGTGCAATAAGTGCAATTATTCAGGTCATTTTATTTTCAGTTATTCCGTTTATTTGGTGGTTTTTCTCAGCAAGAAAGGAACAAACATTTTTAACATGGCTCGGCCTCAAAAAGCCTGTCATTGAAAATAAAGGGAATTATTTTCTATGGTCTTTATTCATTATTATTTTATTATTCGTACCCCTTATTACAATCAGCTATTTCTACCTAGATAGTTCAACCTTAGCGACCAATCGTTTTACAGGACTTGGCTTTTCAGCGCTCATTCCAGCACTTTTCCATTCAATTGTCCAAACGGGGTTGTCTGAGGAGCTGTTATTCCGAGGCTTTTTATTGAAAAGATTCATGCATAAATTTGGTTTTCAAATGGGAAATATCATGCAAAGTTTACTATTTGGCATTTTACATGGATTGTTGATGTTTTCTTTTATTCCTTTTGGAGTTGTAGTATTAGTTGTTATAGCAACTGCATTTGTAGGTTATTTAATGGGATGGATCAATGAACGAAAATCTAATGGTTCCATCATAACAAGCTGGGGTATCCATAGCATTGTCAATCTGATTGCCGCCTTCATTACAATGTTTAATATGCTCTAAGAGCCTAGCTCATTTGCATTTCATCATGTTCGATTGCATAATAAAGCAGAGAGGTGATTGAAGTGTAGTTTATCGAGCAGGTAGTAAAAGGATGCTTGATTGTCGGTTTTATTATCACCGCAATATGCCGTTATTATCATATAGCATTTACGACTTTTTTTGTTGATTATCATGTCGTCTCACTAGCTATACTATTAATAGGTATTATAGGAACTGAGTTATTCAATAGACGAAAAAAGAAGGGACGAGCATAAATGACGGAATGGCCAAAGGGAGTAGCGAAACCTGCTGTACGTGCATTGAATGCGGCAGGGTATACACAATTAGAGCAATTGGAAAATGTTGATTTATCAACGTTGAAAAATTTACACGGGATGGGACCGAAAGCGCTAGCGGCCATTGAAGTAGCATTGAATGAAGGTAGGAAGCACAGTGAATAAACTGACATTATTTTTATTGGCAATGGTGGTCTATTATATTTTGGCTGTTTTCGTGATTAGTAAGTTATTTATTATTCCTCTCATGAAGTTTATGGCGCTTGTATTTTTCCTTGGAGCTGGCTTTATTTTTTCTCGAAAAATGCGGAAGAAACTACAGTAGGAGGAATTATGAAAATTACAAAACTAGCCATATTTTATTTGTTCATTTTTATTTTAACAATAGTAATATCACTAGCAGGAGTTCCCCTATCCATTACAATCGGCATTATTGCCCTTATTGTGATCGCAATGATTTATAGACATATACATATTTTATTTAGGACAAATAATATGACGATGGTAGATAAACTAGTAAAAGATCGTAAAAATGATCCGTTTTTTACCTATCTTTACGCTGTTGCTTACGGTACAAGGGAAGACCAACTTCACTCATTAGAAACAGTCATCGTAAAATATAAGCAGCCAGCAATGAAGTATAACTATAAATTTATAAAGGCAATGATGGAAGAGAATTTGGAGGAAGCAAAGGATGCGGCCAATAAAATAAATAAAGAGCCTTTAACTAGCTATGCAAAATGTTATATCGCTGCATTTGAAAGACGAACAACTGACATGCGAAGTGATCAGCTTACACAGCCGTGGATGCAGCCAGCAATTGAAGCGGTTTATGCATACAAAATGAAGAATGAAACAGCCCTTCATCATTATGCCGAGGAAAGCATTGAAATGGCTCGTGGTGTACAAAAATATATGTTAATACATACATTTGAAAAAATGAAAACGGATCTGTAAAAATTTTAGGCTACTTGATGCTATATGGTGTCAGGTAGCCTATTTTTCAATTTTTCATTTAAACATACAAATCTTGTTTACTCATTCGTCTAATAAAGTAAGAGAGGTGAGAAAATGGAGTTTGATGAGCTTTATGAACAATATTTTCAATGCATTTATCAATTTATTTACTATATGGTCTCGGATCCAGGTTTAGCGGAGGATTTAACGCAGGAAACCTTTATCCGTGTTTATAAAGGACAATTTAGAAATGAGGCTGCTATGGGCACTTATATAAGGAGAATTGCACGAAACCTTGTCTATGACACCTATAGAAAAAAAGCACTTATTAAATGGCTACCATTTCAAAGAGAACATGAAAAACGGGAGATACAATATGTACCACATGATTGGATCGTGCAGTCTGAGGAGCGTCGGCTATTATATGAAGCAATCCAATTATTAAAGCCTGAATATCGAGAGGTTCTTATTTACAGAAAAATTGAAGAGTTGAATTTAGCCGAAACTAGTGAAATTTTAGGGTGGTCTACAGTGAAAATAGCGAATACACAGAGAAATGCTATGAAGGCTTTGGAGAAAATACTTGGAGGTGATGAATTTGGATTTAAACAATCGACTGAAGGAACTCAATAAATTACCAGAGGATCAGGCTGTAAAGGCCCGTATTTATGAACACATTCACCATAAGAAAAGAAAGGGCTTAACGTTATGGAAGGAAAGTTTTCTACTATTAACGATCGCCATGATTGCTCTATTTTTTATTTTGATTCCACAAAATTCTTCACCGCCTCAAACTGCTAGTCAATCCATCCAAGCGATTTATAAGCATTTCGGAGGAAAAGAAGGGGAATTCTTTGCAAGAAGTTCAAGTTTGTATATATCTGTGAAAAAGGTTGAAGATACATCAGTTTTTAGCTTTTTTGAAGATTTAACACAATATGTCGAAAAGGCAGATGGAAAGTTAGGTAACTATATTACAGATGTAATTGTTGTAAGAGATCGTCAGGAAGAGCACTATCAGATTTCAGATACAGGCATGCTAAATGTTGATTCTGGCCAGTTTTTTGTTGGGAATTCTGACATGTATGATGAAGTATTTCAAACATTATACTCTGTAGAAACAATACCGTGGATATTTATCCTGCCACTTATTGTGGTAGCTGTAAATATATTCTCTATGTACTATTATAAACGTCATAATCTAGAAGGATCTAAACCATTTAGGCCTATATGGTGGCTGTTAGTACTTGTACTTGCGATGTTTTCAAGCGTTTTTGCTTGGGCAACATGGGTTGGTCCATTGTATAAACCATTAATGATTCTGTTTGCGTTTTTATATGGTTTCAGTATTTGGCATAATATAAAGCGAGAGGTACAGACATATTCCATATATAAAGTAGAAACAATAAAAATAAGTATTATTAGTGCAACACTTGTATTAATTATTATGCTTTATTAATAGATAAAACAATAAAACCACCTATACCTTTTGCATAAGAGACAATTGCAAATATATAGGTGGTTTTAATTACCCATCAACACAGTATTGAGTGAGGTACGCTTTATTCCTTCTTACTTAATAAAATCCCACGAACGATTCCCATTATTAATATAGTACACAGTACAAATAGAAATAAATAAGCATGCCACTGCTGTAAAATACGATTATGGCCTAAAGCCACTGTTAAGTCATTGAAAAGTGAATATGTAAAGTACAGTAGTATACTATTTTTGATGAGACAAAAAATAATGATCCCATTTTGTCGCTCTGTATGAGATAAGGTATGCTTATTTTTACGTGGGATAGGATAAGCAGCTCTAATCTCTAAGTATTGTAAAAGTAAAAATAGCATGAAGGCAATAAAGGGTAAATAAAAAATAGCGATTTTCGGACCAAATTGCGCATGTTCACTTGTAAAGCTTTGTAAAACTGGTATAGAAGCGGGGAGCTTACTGTATTGGATAAGCGTTGCCGTAATGCCAGCTATAAAAATTGTTGCGACTATTAGCGTTAGTGGCTTACAAAAACGCGGTGTAGGTGTTTTTTGTTGTTCAAGCATTCGTTCACCTCGTAGTTAATCTTAAAAAAAAGCAGTCTGTTATACTGTATCATATGAATACCATCATTTGTGTTATAGAAAGAAGGATTAGATGGAATACTTGTTGTTTTTACTAATAGGCATCACTGGCAACGTCATTGGAACATTAGTTGGAGGTGGCGGGTTAATTACATTACCGACCATGATGCTAATGGGGGTACCGGTCCATTCAGCGATCGGTGCGAATAAGATTTCAAATATGGTCAGTGCTTTTTCAAGCTTCTACACGATTTATAAAAGAAAAGAATTGTCATGGTCAGAAATGCGTTCAGTACTACTTGTTTCTCTAGTAGGTGGTACCCTTGGAGGGCTATTTGCATCGTTTATGAGCAGTCAAACATTGACGTTCATCGCGATTATTTTATTAGGTTTTGCCCTTATTATGTCCTTTATAGGTGGGGCTGAATTTGGAGAAAAAGAAAGTTTTACAATGAATCGCAAAAACGGTCCAATACTTCTTGGTGTTGGTTTTTATGATGGGATGTTCGGCCCTGGGAGCAGTACGCTGGCACTTTATACATATGCTCATGAGAAAATCTCTTATATAAAAGCTGTAGGTCTGTCACGTGTAGGTGTTTTTGCGATGTGTTCAGGAGCCGCAATTACGTATATTGCTACAGGTAAAATTGATTGGCCATTAACCATCGTTTTAATGGTTGGTTCTGTGATTGGTGCGCAAATAGGAATTATCCTTGCAAGAAAGGTTAAGGCAAATCAAGTAAAGTTATTGCTGCGTATTGTGACAATTGTGCTAATAGTACAGCTCTTGTATGATTTTATCAAACAGTTAAAGGGAGGCGATATCCATGTTTGAAATCACACCTTTTCCATCTTTTTCGTGGTCACTGTCACGTCATAAAACGTTAACAAGCTGTGCGCGAAAATATGGCTATGAATATTATTTTTCTCATAATGGCTGGCTAAGTTACAATGTGGAGCCGTATCATCAACATGTCTATCGCTTAAAAAAGCTGCAATCCATGCCGATTTTATTTGGGCAAATTGTCCATCATTTAATAGAGCAATCGATCAATGATTATTTGCAAACCGGCAAGGCGCCGACTGTTGCTGAGCTAGTAAATCGTGCACGTGGCCAGCTTAATGCCGCTTTTATTGATTCTACACGCCATGTAGATTTATGGAGACATAAGCCGAATAAATTTTATATGATGCAGGAAATTTATTACGAAGGGCAGTTAAATCCTGAACTTGTACAGGACTATAAAGAACGAATGACGGCTGTCTTTGACAACTTTCTTAACAGCGAAACGTTCCAGCAAATTACTACGCAAAAAGGATCGCTACGAATTGGTGAGCCTGAACAATTTCGTTCCATGAAAATTGAGGGGATACAAGTTTTCGTCGTAATGGATTTTCATTATTATGATGAGATGGCGGACAAATGGATTATTATCGACTGGAAAACAGGCGGAGAGTCCGATGATGATCGTCAGCAATTAGCGCTCTACGCATACTATATTCAGCAGAAATATCGTGTATCTCTTGACCAGATTGATGTCTATAATGAATATTTATTGACGGGCAAACGAAAAAAATATGCCTTTACAGCATTTGATATGGACAATATTTTACATACGTTTCAGCGAAGTGTACTAGAAATGAAAAAGTATCAGGCAGATATTTTCTCCAATGAACCCGTGGACTTTGAGGATTTTGAGCAAACCCTTGAAAAATGGCATTGTAAAGGGTGTAATTTTAAAGAATTATGTGCGCAGAATTGTGTAGAAAAATGAAGTGAGTGACCAAAAAGTGACCAATTAAATTAAATCATCAAAATAGTCACTAGCTCTATTTATATCTTTACTAGTTAAAAGTCTTTAAATGTAAACCGTCATTTTCATATCAGAGTACCTAGAGATAAGAAATTATTTTAAGGAAAAACACTCTAATTTTGTGATAATACTTCCATTATCACGTTTTTATTGGTAGTATATTGGATTGTTAGTATATTATACTAAGAAATTGTGTTTTCTACAATAAAGCTGAGAAGCCCAGTGGTGATATGTCAACCATAAAAAACATCGGAATTGGAAATTCTTAAGCTACCAAGCATCTAAAAAACTGTTTTTAAGCGTACTCAAA
>NZ_JBGCCF010000053.1:0-19368 GCF_041262385.1 Lysinibacillus sp. RC46
TTTATGAAAAAAATTGAAAGCCGGTGAAATTTTACTGATCGTAAAATTTCGCCGGCTTTTTAGTTTAGAGATGGGTTTTGTCCCAGCCTCTTTTAAAGATTTAAATAAAAAAAGTGTTATGAGTATAGCATTGATTTTTTATGTATTCAAAAAGATTCCTTTGTTGGCGTTGATACACCGAATACTGGCAGCCCTGTTCGTAACTAAATAGGCAACAGACCGCCCTAAAATTGTTATAGCAGAAAATTTTTGTCTATTTGTAACATGGTAACTAAATAACAACATTTGGGGCTGTGGCAGGGCCAAATTTAGTAAATATTATGGGTGAATTTGCTGTTTGGTGTTCCGGCGCTTGCAGGCCCATTTATCTTATCTACATTTAAAATTCGATAAAAGCTTAGTAAAGTCTTCTTTGATGATGGCTCTTTAATTTGCTTCGGCTTCACTTCACAGTTAACATCAATCAGAATTTTAAGTGCAGGTTCTAAAGCAAATCTAAATTCAATGAGGACCTAGCACTCTTTTTTACATTAGGAACATTGCTAATAAAAATACGTCCGAAGACAGGCTTAAACCCGCTTTTCTGCCTCCCTACAGCCCATAACTTAACCTGATCGAAGACTTATGGAAATAGTTGGAAAAGTCTTCTGTTAATAATATTTTTTCCCAAACGTTCAAAAGGTCACTTTGAAAGTAAGAGAATTTATTCTTGATGTTGAAACTACCACCCATCCTTTCGATCGAGTGCGTTGGCATACTAGCTCGGAAAGTTCTAGGAGGAGAACACTAATTTCATCAAGAAAGTAGAAATCAAATGGGAAAGTCATCTGATGTCCAAAAACTTTTTGCAAATTATGGGTAGTTGGGTGGACTGGAGAATCAATTTTCTAGAGAAAAATTAAGATAAGTATTGATAAATGGGTTTAGACACAGTATTCAAAGGTTAATTTATCTGTATAATTATGCCCTTAAAATGGATTCTTTCCAACAGACTATCTCAATAGTCTTGACAACTACAGACTATCGCAGTAGTATTAGGGTGTGGCAAACTATTGCAATAGTCCACTTAAGAAAAGGAGCATGCGCGTATGCAAGTTAAATTGTTTGATTCGGAATTACAAGTCATGAATATTTTATGGGAAGAAGGCGATTTGACAGCTAAACAGCTCTCACAAATGTTAAACGAACGAATAGGTTGGAATAAAAATACCACCTATACCGTCATAAAGAAATGTATAAAAAAAGAGGCCATCGAAAGAATTGAACCTAACTTTATCTGTCATCCAATCGTCAGAAAAGAACAGATACAAGAACAAGAAACGACGGAATTGATTGATAAAATATTTAATGGTTCTAAATCTTTACTATTCGCATCCTTACTAGACAAGAAAAAAATGTCCGCGAGTGAGATTGATAAATTAAAACAAATTGTTAAAGATCTTGAGTGAGGAATTATGATATGAGTATTCTCAACATGAGTGTAGACGCATCTCTCATCCTCATCATTGTGCTATTGATGAGGATGTTAGTAAGAAATAAAGTGCCAAAGCAAACATTTTTAATTCTTTGGGGAATCGTTGCATTTAAACTACTCATCCCCTATTCTTTTTATTCAAAGTTGAGCATACAGCCTATGCTGAAAAACGTATTTGTTACGCTCACTCACTCAAATGATTCGGAAAGTATGCACCATACAATCGAAATCGCACAAACATCAAGCACGTTTTCTCATCAGCTTTTGATGACAAGCGATTCCGTCCAGTACCTTTGGGCCTGTGGGGGTATCGGGGTTTTTCTATTCTTTATAGTGGCCTATGTTAGATTTTATAAAGAATTTAAAACTGCCATCCCAGTGAAGAATAATGAGTATCTCGATCGATGGCTAAACGATCATAAATTAAAAAGAACGATTCAAATTGCAGTATCAGATAGAATTAAAACCCCGTTAACATATGGAATCTTTAAACCAGTCATCTTATTGCCGAAATCAACAAATTGGGAAGACGCTGCAAGTATTCAGTTTATTCTCACGCATGAATTAATTCATATTAAACGCTTTGACGTTTTGTGGAAAGTAATTTTAACGATTATGGTAGCTTTGCATTGGTTTAATCCCTTAGTTTGGTTTATGTATTTTTTAGTAAACAGAGACATTGAATTGTCTTGCGACGAAAGGGTTATTAGACAGTTTGGAGATAAGGCAAAGTCAACATATGCACTATCTCTCATCAATATGGCAGATGAAACCTATACGGTTACGCCGCTTTGTAATCATTTTAGTAAAAATGGGATTGAAGAAAGGATAGTGTCCATTATGACCTTAAAGAAAAAGTCGGTTTTAGGAACAGCATTAGCGTGTACATTAGTCATTGGAGGGGTGACCGTCTTTGCGGCAACTGGTCAAGAGCAACCAACGCTGAAAGAAGGCAAAGAACGAAATGGAGTTATTGTTACTGATGCAACAAATAGTACGACGGAACCACATGTAATCGCAACAAATAAAGACAAAGAACAAAATACAGTTATTGTTACTGATGCAACAAATAGTACGACGGAACCACGTGTAATCGCAACAAATAAAGGCAAAGAACGAAATGGAGTTATTGTTACTGATGCATCAAATAGTACGACGGAACCACATGTAATCGCAACAAATAAAGGCAAAGAACAAAATGCAGTTATTGTTACTGATGCATCAAATAGTACGACGGAACCACGTGTAATCGCAACAAATAAAGAATAAATAAGTTATTCCAAAGACTAGTCCTGAAATCCGGGACTAGTCTTTCATTTACTCCATCATTTTTTCATAATAAAACTAAATGCCTTCCACTTTGTTGGTGTGGTTTTAAAATAAAGTTTGATAAGAAATCCTATTAGCTTTAAAGTTAATAGGATTTCTTATTTCACTAACGTGCTGGTTAGTTGAACAAGCAAAAGTAATAATTATAAGTTACAAAACAGAGCGAAAGAATTAGAAATTGATCATTTAATGGTAAGACGTTGGGTTTCAGGCAAGAGATTACTAAAGTGCCACAGCAGAAGAATTTTATTACTCTTTGAAATATGGTTACTAGCCAACAACACTTGGTGCTGTGGCAGGGCCAAGTTTAGTAGATATTATGGGGAAATTTGCTGTATCCATTGGTGTTCCGGCTCTTGCAGGTCCATTTATCTTATCAGCAACAGCATTTATTTTAGCAGGTCTTGTCCTTTTTGTTATGTTGCGTCCTGATCCGTTAGAAATAGCAAAAATGATAGAAGCGAACAGACGAGAGAATGAATATGGAAATAAGATGGAATCCCTTAGTGAAAAAGCTATCAATAAAAGAGGACTTACAGTCGGTGCAACTGTTATGGTTCTTACTCAGATCGTAATGGTTGCTATCATGACGATGACACCAGTACATATGAAACATCATGGTCATGGTTTATCGGAAGTAGGAATTGTTAAAGGATTTCATGTAGGTTCCATGTATCTTCCGTCGCTCGTAACAGGCGTTCTTGTTGATAAAATTGGACGAACAGCCATGAGTATAGCTTCGGGAGTGACGTTGTTATGCGCAGGTTTATTAGCAGCATTCGCACCGAGCGATTCTATGGTTCTATTAATCGTAGCTCTTTCTTTACTTGGATTGGGCTGGAACTTTGGTTTAATCAGTGGTACTGCTCAAATTGTTGATTCGACTGAACCTTCTACACGTGCAAAAACGCAAGGGAAAATAGATGTTTTAGTTGCACTAGCAGGAGCTTCAGGTGGTGCTCTCTCCGGCATGGTAGTAGCTAATGCCAGCTATGCAACATTATCTTTAGCTGGAGGTCTATTTTCTTTAATCCTTATTCCAGTTGTCATTTGGTCAAAAAAAGCTTGAGATACATGATATAATACTAAAATTTTTAATGGTTACTAAAATAGTTTCAAAGTAACCTATGCAATCTTTTTTAAACCATGCAGTAATATCAAGAATTTAGAGTGAATTTAAATAAAACTTTATTAAAAAACAACTTAATTCGGTATTCCGAAATGTACATCAAAAGAACCTTTTACTCTTAATAAAAACAAATAACTATGTAATTAGCTATTTGTTTTATCATCAGCTTCTGTTTGATTACATGCATTAATTACCTCATTAAAGGCTGCTATAATTTCCTCGATTGTATATCCCGCTTCGGGTAATTCATTAGTTATTTGTTCTAATTTTTCATATGCTCATTCCTTGATAATTTTTAAAATCTAATTAGTCGTTATAAAATTGTAGCCATTGACAATAATTAAATTATCAGTTTTGAGAACAAAAGTACATTTAAAAGACAGCGGATTGGCACTTAATGATTTAAGGTTAGGGAAATACTTTATCCATTATGTACCTAAAAGTTTTGCCTTTTGGATATTTTTGTTTTGAAATTCATAGTGGGTAATACATTCGTTGTTAAATTCTAATTAGTGCGTTTTTACAATAAGTTGAGACACTTTCAGGTTAGTTCAATAAAAATGCTATAATCTAAGGTATTAAGAAGATAGTAGGGTTTATCATTTGAATCATGTAATATTAGACACAGATATATGGATTTATTTAGCCCAAGATACATATACAGGAGCTCTTCTGCAACTGAAGAAATGATTGATGTTGGAAAGTTAATAATTCTAGTTCCAGAACAAGTGAAAGCTGAATGGGATACGAGGGGAGATTAATGACGGATTTCTCAAAATGGCAATTGTGGTATGGAGTAGTTTCACAAGATACAGAATATGTTAAAGTCGGACAGTCGTCTGTCAAAGTAACTACAAATGATGTCAATACTACATCAGCGAGTAGACTAAGATCAGTACAATTTAACTTATCAATTGCCAAAATAATGATGATACGTTTCTACGTAGAAGATGGAACAAACTTTGGAAACGACTAAGTTGGATTACTTAGGAAACAGGAGAAGGTACATACTGTTCGGACAAGGATTATAGGTCCAAATTACAATAGACAAAATAAATACTGGAGAGTTTACTGAACGTTTATTCCAATTAGAAAATCGTTCGTTTTATAAACCTACATTTGAATAACATCGAAAGCTAGGAGGCAGCTCCTCAGCCACCACAAGCGATTCTGTTCGAGCTTGCGCAGAAGCACGGTGGTGGAGTCTGGAAGAAGAATCACTTGTAGAAAGTAATCTACATGCAATAGATTTTATTATTTCTTAAAGCATTAAAAAGCGTAAAAGCTTAAGCCCTTACGCTTTTTGTATGAATAATTATTTACTTTCTTTCTTCTGTTGATGTATCTGCATCTTCAGTCGTTGTATTTGTTTCAGCAGCAGCTAAAAACTCATCTAACGCTGTTTTTATATCTTCATCTTTAATCTTGATATCAGCATCTTTCATCATTTTCGCTACTTTTGTTAATAGTGTTGAAGTATTCGCTTTTGCTAGTTTTAATTGCTTTTCAAGCTCGGCTTTTTTATCTTCGTATGATTCTTTAATCTCACGCTTGTCCGTCACTTCGATAATATGATAGCCAAAGCTAGATTGAATTGGATCGCTGATAACATTTTTTTTCAATGCGAAAGCACCTTCTAAAAACTGTTGATCCATATTAGTTGCTTTGTTAAACCAACCTAAATCCCCACCAGTTGTTTGTGCTACTTGTTCAATAGAATACTCTTTTGCAACTTTTGCAAAATCTTTTCCAGTTTCAAGTTCCGCTTTCACCTTTTTAGCAGTCTCTTCATCTTTTACTACTATATGACGAGCTTGGATTTCATTTTTGATATTTTCGTATTCAGCTTTAATTTCATCTTCTGTTACTTCCACATCTTCAATTAATGCCTTTTCTTGCATCAATTTAAGTTCTAGGTATTTTTTGTACAAAGATTCTGTTTGTCCTTGTTGTGCAATGAAGGTTTCGAAGTCATCGCCTAATTGCTTTTTGTCAGCTTCTAATTGAGCGTTTACTTCATCTTCTGTCACTTTATATTTCCCTGAAAGTACTTTTTTAATTATTAGAAGTTGAAATGCTTGCTCTCCCGTAGATGCTTTCATTTCTTCATATAAATCATTTTGAGTGATATCTCCAACTTTAGAAGTAGCGATTACTTCGTCCTTAGTTGCTGAATCATTACTACAAGCACCTAATGCAAGAACTGATGCTGCGAGTGTGAATGTTAATACTGTTTTTTTTCATGGAATTCTCTCCTAACTTCTTGTTGTTGCAGTTGTAAAACAAAGTCTATTTCTATTTCTATTTCTATAATTATTTTTACAGAGAAAGATTATCTCCATATAAACAGTACCTTAAGAAAACCTTAACAATTCATTAGAATTTGGCCAGAAAGCTAAGTCATATAACATCAAACAATATACCACCTAAAACTAGGGATTAACCATATATTGGTTATGGGTAGCGTTGTGCAATAACAATGTGGGGCGATGAATGCAACAGATTGCAATCCCGAAATCAATATGTGTTATGGGATAAAAACATGTGTGGAAGGATGAGAAAGAGCCACCTCTTTAGAGAAATGGCAAAATAGCAAATTGAAGAATTAGAAAAATGAGGGATACCTTGTGATCTAATTAATTTAAAAGGGTCACTTGGGACAGTGACCCGAAGCCAATAAATTTTAAGGTGCAGTGTGGAGCTAAACTAATTTGCTTAACACTACTATAACTATGTTGTAATATCAGGTTTTGCATAGTGGATTACCTAGAAAATCGAATTTAAAGAATAAGGTTGTTACAGTGTGAGTAATATTTTTTCTGAACAATAAAAGATTTTTAAAGGGATAGCATGTGCGATAATAGTGTGTTTTAAAAAGATTCATTTGTTGGCGTTTGGCACTCTGGAAGAATGAAACAAAGAAAATTTTTTGTATATGAGAAGGTTTCGAAATACTTATTCTTGATTAGAAAAAAACAATCGTACAGAAAATCTTTAGATAAAAAAGGATACAAAAAATCTAAGTGTAATACTGATGGTCGGGGGGCGAACCGACATTCCAAAGGAACACGATTTTGTGTCGTAACACTAGCGGAAACTAAGTCAAAGAAAAGGAATCTAACCCGCGGAAAGCCTTGTAAAATCAAGGTTTTTATTGGGTTTTTCCGTTTTTCTAAGTCTCTATATGGCTTCGCAGGAACTCAAACTCTATGTTTAGAGAATAATACTAAGCGACTTCTTTCTTGATTTTAACATAGCGTAAGAAGTCTTTTCTATAATGTAGGAGAGGTTCATACTTGATATTTTGGTCGCTCACAAAACCAAAGTGTACCAATCCACTTTTCCCCATCCTGTAAAATTTTTGATCCATGTAATGATTGCGGGTCAGGAATAGATGTACCTGGTTGGCAGTTTTCAAAAACTAATAACGTTCCAGTTGTCGGAGAAACTTCGATATTTAAATTCGGAAAATATGTTTCTCCTCCAGAGACAACATCATTCAAATATAAGAGCGCAGTATATAACCGTTGCCCTGAACGCTCAAGAAACGTTTTATATGCTTCTTCTGTTAAATCATAACAATCCAAATGAGCCTCAAATTTCCCGCCTACTCCATAATGAGCTACTTGTAAAGTTTCCGCGTAATCGGTTGCTCAACAATTTCTGCGATTTGTTTACATACGCTTTGTACAACTTCATTATGATCATGGCTAAACCAAGCCAAATCTGAAACCCTTATTTCAGAAACTTCTAACCCGGATTGACCTACCACGTTGCTGGTGTTAACTGACCACAAGCCAAATTAATCAAAGATTGACAAGTTTCTGGCGAGATCAGTGAAGGATAGCACCCTATAAACGGTTGTTGATTCAGTAGCTGTGTGGGTTTTTGCACCGTTTTAATGAAAGATATAAAATCAATTTTGAAAAACGGCATATTGTATGTCGTTTTTTCTTTTTGTATGCTTTGAAAAAGAGGCTAAGACATAACTAACAGATTCTTTCATAAAGCCGAATAATCTCTAAATTAACAAAACACGATAAATAGAAAAACCGAACTATTCCGAAACATTTCATGAGCGTTTTAGTGGATAGTTCGGTATTTTTGTTGGCTGAAATACTTTTGTCCCAGCCTCTCTGATTATGAAGTTTTATGTATTTTACAATAGCAATTAACCTCAAAAACACTACAACTAAAAAGAGAATGAGAGATATGCCATTTGTTATCGTTTATTACCCTGAATGTCTTTCGAATAAAGAAGAATTAAAAAAAGGTGAGCAATAGTAGTCACTGTTCGTTAATCGAATGTTTCGAAATTCCTGAAGATTGTTACTTTCAAATGTTTTTTCCTTATCTATCTAATCAATTTTTTACGATACGTAGCCGTAGAATCAGTATTGATGGTTCTGAACCATCTTCATTTTCTGTGATGAAGCGCTGATTATGAACTTCATGGATTGCTAACGGGCAGATTAGTTGAGGAGTGGGTGTAATAGTGAAAGAACATTTCCTTGAACTAAGAAAAAACCTCACTTAATTCCTCATTTAAAGGAATTTAAGAAAGGTTTGTTTTATTTGTTGCTCTTCGAAAAATATTTCCGAGTATCTTCACGTATTTGTTTAGGTAATACTCTGTCAAGTTCTTCATTTAACCATGAAAGTGTTTTACTACGTAAATCATCACGCATTTTTTCTTCAGCGGAGAGCATAACTAAATTGATGGTACAAAAGGTGGGAGCTGAACAGCAGCTTTCTCTATACAAATATCCATTATCTTTAATATTTTTACATTGAAAAATAGGCTTAGGACCTTCAACTGCTTCAACTACATCCCAAAAGGAAATTTCTTCAGGGGACTTAGATAACCTATATCCACCCTTTACACCGGGGACAGAACTTACAATGCCAGCCTTAGATAATTTACCGAAAACTTTTGAAAGAAATGTCTCAGAAAGTCCTTGGAACTCTGCCAAATCCTTAATCCCAACACTTTCCTTGGAAGGAACACCAATTAAATAGACCAAACAATGTAAAGCATATTCAACTCCAACACTATATTGCATATAAACTCACCTACTTTTGATAAAGTATTATCAATTGTATCTTAAGAGGATTTAGAGTACTAGTCAAATAAATGAAACCTCCTTCTTTGGTAAGTTTACTTAATTGACAAAAATAAATATAACATATATTATGGATTGTGTTAATCGTCGATTAATTTAGTCTTTAATTAAAACGTGTTTAAGAGTAAATTAGAAAAAGACTGGGGCTACAAAAATAATCAAATTAATAGAGGTGGAACAATGAAAATTTTACAGTTAATGACTCATCCTGATTACAACAATCAAAAAAGAGCAGCAAACCGCTTAGCAGATGTTGGATTAAAAACTTTACAAGGAAAATTAAATGGTCAAGGAACAATCGAAGTATTAAACGTTTACGATCCAAATAATTTTATCCCGCAAGTTACTGCTGACACTTTAAATTTTACAAATCCTAAAGAAATGACTGCTGAACGATTAAAAAAACATGAAGCACAATATAAATTAATTAAACAATGGAAGTCAGTAGACTATATTTATATTTATATGCCTTTGCACAATTGGAATGTACCTGCAAAGTTTAAAGACTATCTGGATAATATTCTTACAGCAAGAGAAACATTCAAATACACAGAAACTGGTTCAGTTGGATTAATGTCAGACGAAACTACTAAGGTCACATTTATCCTTACGAGTGGAAGTGAATCTGATACTAATTACAGATATGTAAATTTAGATTTTGCGCCACAATATATGCGCGGAGTTCTGCACATGATGGGGATTAACCAAATGAAATTAATACGTGCTCAAGGCTTAGACATGTCTACTAACGACAAAGAAGAAATAATGAAATCAACTGAAAAAGCATTAGTAGGTTATATTAACTCACAATCTTTCTAAACTAGGAAAACCAGCGACCTAAAGGGCGCTGATTTTTTTAAAAGCAAAGGCGGATATTCTTTTTACTCCCACGTAAATATTTGACTATAATCGAATTGGATTTCTGACACGTACTTAAAAGAATTGAGTTTACTAGTTCCTTGGTTGCGTATGGGACGGAGGAGCCTAGCAGATTATACCTGCTACACTTCCAACATTAATAATTGCTGAATCCTCTCCTTTATTAAATAAGGTACAGTTGCTTTAATACAGTAAAATATTTTCTATAATTTAGATTACACATATTAGCATTCTCTGTTAAATGAACGCTTTTAAAGCGTTACCATATGGTCATTTTTTACTCAGTATTAACGCTGTAGCTGCTTTAGGCCATCCAACATAGAAGGCCATATGTGTTATCAAAGCAATAATTTCCTTAAAAAATCCGAAATTTTATTATTTAATTTTCTCGTAAAAGAAAAATTTATGAATTAGTAATTAGCATTTAGTAGTTGAAAAGTTTATGTACTCAATATAGTCTGTGTTTTTTCTAGTTTCTAATTTATTTACTACTATTAAAAATAATTCATTCCATCACTTGTCTTACCCTTTTTCATTTATGTTGTAATTCATTTAGTAGTCATTAATTCGATTTGCGGATCGTATTGAGGACATGCAGGATTTAAGTCTGTTAATAATGAGTGTACATGGTTAAAAATAGACGATGAAAATCAAACGACTTACGGAATACGACATGAAATTATAAATGAACTTATGATTAAAGAAGTGGGCAATTTAAAATTGGAAAATGGCAAGATAGATTTATTAGGTTATCTTTATTAAGTTAAGGGGTACTATTGGTGCATAATTAATTCACTTTAGCTATTGGGATTTATTTTTTATTCTATACACAGATCTGTTCATTTTTAATTAAGCAATAGTAGATAAAGGGGGAATGTGATTATGAACGAGAATAGCGATTGGATTTTTGCCTAACAAGGTAATTTCCGTAGAGGAGCTCCAAAAGTTTTGGGAAATGGAATGTACTTAAAGCTATACTTATTTGACTATAAATCAGAGAACGATGTATGCTATATTGCCAATGTTGTTGTTCATCCAGACCATCGAAGTAAAGATGTAGGAAAGTAGCTAATGCAGCGGGCACAGCATTTTTCTCAAGTAGGGCCAAATATTGATTGGCTAAGTTTATACGTTTCGGGTAAAAATCAATGGTCCAAGGGTTTATACGAGAAATTATCATTCCATACACATTTACAAGAAAATAGTTTCGTCTGGTAATTTCATGTTTCTAGAAAAGGAGGCTATACTTATGAATTATAAAGAATTAAAAAAGATTGCAGCTGCGGTTACTTCACCTACAGAATTAAATGATTTTGTTCAGTACGGAAGTGTTGGTGCAGCGATTGAAACCGTAGATAGTAATATCTATACAGGGATTAGTATAGATACAGCTTGTTCCATGGGTTTTTGTGCAGAGCATGCGGCGGTCGCAGATATGTTGAAAAATGGCGAATATCAAATAAAAGCTTTTGTAGCAGTTGACTCGGAAGGAAATGCTGTTCCACCATGTGGACGCTGCCGTGAGTTGATCAGTCAGCTTTCAAAAGAAAATTTAGAAGCTGTTGTAGAGGTTGAAAATGACAGGTTTGTTTTATTGAAAGAGATTTTGCCGTATGACTGGAAAACCAATCGAGGTAGGGAATGGTAATTGGTCAAGTTTGAAACTTTATGTTTACTTGCTATCGATTTAAAAGTAAAAGCCTAGCAAAAAGTGCGCTTTCGGGGGAGAACACTATGTTGGTATCCTTCATGGACTGAATGCAGCGGATTTAACTTACTTTTCTTACTTGTTTAAACATAAAACACCCAGTTAGATAATTAATATCAAAAGGGCTGAAATAGTACATCCTTTTTCCAACATGAAGACACAAATATTGAAATAACTTAAATTCAATGCTATTATGGATATGTAAAGTCTTTTATTGGAGTGAATAACAGTAATGAAATATTCTAAAGCTACTAATTATGCACTACACACAATGCTTTTTCTCGCAAAGGAAACACCGGATAAACCAGTAGGTGTCCAACAATTAGCTGAAATGCAACATGTTTCTCCAACGTATTTGTCTAAAATCTTAACTAAGTTAGTAAAAGAGGGAATGATTAATTCTGCATCTGGTGCCAATGGTGGTTATACACTTAGTCAGAATTGGGAAGATATTTCATTTTTAGATATAATACATGCAATTGAAGGCAAATCGTCTTTGTTTGATTGTTGTTTATATAACGATCCTAAGTGTGTAATAAAAGAAGTAATGCTATCTGCAGAGGAAACACTGGAGAATGAGTTAAAAAACAGAAAAATATCGGATCTGGTGAAAAAATAGTCGTGGATTTAGTCCACCATTATTTTTTTGAACAATCAGAGATATAAAGAATCTTTTAAGTCTGTGAATAAACTTAAGGAACTTAGAAATTTTACACTCTAAACTCTCGGTTTTGTACTTCTATAAATTTTCAAGTGGTTATAGCCTAAAATCATTCTGTTTTAAACTTTAATTTGAGATAGAATGCATGTTGTAATATATTGAAATAACATTTTTAACGAAGCAACATGTACTCTAAACAACTTATGAAGGAGAGTTTCATGATGGAATTATTTGATTGTGCAATTATTGGTGCAGGTGGCGCTGGGCTAAATGCAAGTTTGATTTTAGGAAGGTCTCGTAAAAAAGTCGCGCTATTCGATAATGGAACAAATCGAAATCGTGTGACGCAGGAATCACATGGATTTCTTACACGTGATGGAATTAAACCTGCAGATTTTAAAGAAATAGCTTTGAATGATGTAAAAAAATACCCATCAGTTCATTATTATCAAAACACGGTTATGAATATAACAAAACAATCAAAGGGTTTGTTTAAAATTGAGACGTTAGAAGATCAAGAGTATGTTGCTGAGAGAGTTATTTTGGCAACAGGTGTTCAAGAGGAATTCCCACTGATTCCGGATATGAGAAATTACTATGGGAAAAGTTTATTCAGCTGCCCAACTTGTGATGGATGGGAATTACGAGATAAACCTCTAATTATAATTTCAGAAGATGAAGAACAAACCCTGTTTAAAGGAAAACTTATCTATAACTGGTCAAAAGATTTAGTAATAGCCACAAATGGTCATGAACTTTCTAATTCGACATTGAATGAACTACAAAGAAAAGATATAACTGCTATTACTGAACCTATCCAACATTTAAAGGGTATGGATGGTTATTTAAACAAAGTAGTGTTTAATTCAGGACTTGAAATCGAAAGAGTGGGAGGATTTATTGTACCTAATTTTGTGCGTCCAAACCGATTTGCAGAGCAGTTAGGTTGTCAACTAAATGAAAATGGTAGCATTGTTGTGGATGAGGCAGGGCGTACGTCACAGGAAAATGTTTATGCAGCAGGGGAAACTGCTAAATTAGGTCAGTCTTCGTTAATAGTTGCTGCTGCTGAAGGATATAAAAGCGCGATGGCAGTTGTTTTCGATAGTACAATTTAAAAGATTTTAGATTAATTACAGATATTAAATACCTTTAATGTTCATTGAAAGGGGGATAGAAGTTTTAGATTATATCTTTAAGATTTTGATTTCCGCGGAGGAGGAAAAAAGTTATGTCAATTACTCATGTAACAACAAAGCAAGAATTAGGAGAACACTTAAAAACTGAAAAGATTGTGTTAATAAATTTTTGGGCGGAGTGGTGTAGCCCTTGTAAAATGTTCGGAATGGTTCTTAACCAACTTAATGAAGAATGCAGTGATAAGGTGGAAATTTTAAGGGTGAATGTTGATAAAAGCCCAGAGCTTGCAGCGGAATACCAGGTACTCGGTATCCCTCATTCTCGTTTGATTATTCAAAATAAATTACATGAACCAATTGTTGGATATATTCCTTTAGAAAATCTAAAGCAAATTATTGGAGTTTGATTTAAAATAGGAGGGAAAACATGGAGATTCTTGAGTGTGCAATTATTGGTGGAGGACCTGCAGGATTAAATGCAGCATTATTGCTAGGTAGAGCGAATCGTTTAGTAGCATTGTTTGATACAAATAATGACCACTTTGCATTCGAGCTTCAAGAGAGTATTTCCAGAAATGGAAATGCTGCTATCGAATTCATGCAAGTAGCAAAAGAAAAATAAAATCAATATCCTAATATTCATTCCATCGTTAGTCAAGATGTTAGGGTCATTAAACAATCAGACAATAAGCTTTTTAAAATTTATGCTGAAGATGGAGAGAGCTTTCTTGCTGAAAAAATCCTTCTGACAGATGGTGCTAAAATACAGACAGATATTCCCGACTTCGAGCAATATTACAATAAAAGTATTTTTAGATCTCCATATAGTTATGGTTGGGAGTTAAAGGATAAAAAGTTGATTTATATAAATGAAACAAGGGACGTTGCGCTAACGGCCAAAATAATTCACAATCTATCAAATGATTTAATCGTGGCAACAAACGGTAATGAAATAAAAGAAAATGAAAGAAGAGAGTTAGAAGAAAAGGGAATAAACGTAATTACTGAAAAAATTAAAGAAGTAAAAGGAGATAATGGGATTTTGAGGAGCGTAGTCTTTCAAAATGGAATAGAGGTAGAAAGAGAAGCGGGCTTTATTACACCGTCCAATTTCACAACAAATATAATTGGTCAAGGATTGACTTGTGATCTTGATGAGCACGGATTAATTGTTGTTGACCATTTTGGAAGAACTTCGGAAAAAAATGTTTATTCAGCTGGTGATGCTGCTCAGCCTGCGCCAACGGAAATCGTACTTTCAGAAGCAACAGGTATACAGGTAGCAATGACTATTAATTCAGATATTTCGATTGAAAAGTTTTAAATAGTAATGAACTATAAGTGCAATTTTGTAAGACATAGTAAAGAAGTTGCTTAAGGGGAGGATTCGTTTTGCCAACCAAGGATTTTTTTGTTGGCAAGATTTTTACTGCTCATTTCCCGAATATTAGCTATTCATTGTATCCCGAGCATTGGTAGATGCTTTCGAGTATGATAAGTAAGTGCCAATGCAATGCACTGTTTTAATTTCGTTGATTGGTATTTCATCATTTTCAGCAAATACAATCGCTCGATTACCTTATAGCTGAATAAACCTCTATAAACCTCATTTAACTGAAATTTTTTTCCGTTGAAGAGCAACAGTATAAAATGATTAAACTTTTTTATAAAAATTGAACAATACTTCACAAAGAAAGAATCCGTTTTGATGAGGGCACTGAAAAAGTCCATATCTTCTCACATTGCGAGGTATTCAACGATTAAATCGTTGAATACCTCGCTTTTATCATTTGGCACTGTGACTCTACTGTTGTTTTCCGAAGCATTCCGCTCGCTTTCTGCGGGCGATGCTTCTCCAAACAACGCAATGTATCAAACTATTATTTTAGTCACGCTTTCCTTGTGAAGAATCAATTAGCTTACTGTAAGGGAGTCATTTCAGTCATTGAAAAGGAACCACAAATTGCACAAATACCGGCTGTCAAAGAAAAGCTGAATGTCTTAAAAGAAGTCGTAGAAATTTTCAAGAACATCTAAATTACTCTTCTGATGCGGATGCGCGAAAAGGGCATAAGACGGTGGAATCTTCTTTCTTTGGGTACAAGACACATATCGCGATGAGTGATGAACGTATTATTACAGCGGCTGTCATTACAACAGGTGAAAAAAGTGATGGGAAATATCTTCAAGAATTAATTGAAAAAAGCACACAAGCAGGTATGAAAATTAATACAGTTATTGGAGACGCAGCTTACTCTGAAAAGGCAAATATCGAATATACTAAAGAAGAGAAAATCGCCCTTGTGGTAAAGTTGTTGAATCCTATTCTTACACAAGGACCACGAAAAGAAGAAGACAAGTTTGAGTTTAATAAAGATGCTGGAATGTTTGTTTGTAAGGCTGGCCATCTCGCGACAAGAAAAGCACGTACGGGTAAAAAAGGAACGAGTAAGAGTCAAAGTCAGACATATTATTTTGATATTGAAAAATGCAAAGTATGTCCAATGAGAGAGGGCTGTTATAAAGAAGGCGCAAAAAGTAAAACGTATTCTGTCACAATTAAGTCGGATACACATGCCGAACAAGAGGCATTTCAAAATACGGAAGCATTTAAGTAATTAGCCGCAAATCGCTACAAAGTAGAAGCGAAGAATAGTGAATTAAAAAACGGACACGGGTACGATACGGCATCGACAGCGGGTCTATTTGGCATGGGAATTCAAGGTGCTACAACGATATTCGCTGTCAATTTGAAACGGATATTAAAGCTACTAAACGAAAATGAATAAGGAATAGAGACAGAAATAAGGTTCGCTTTTATGAAAACGTAAGTTTTTCAGTGCCCTCCGTTTTGATCAATCTTTTTTTCAAAACGGATTCTTTTTATTTATTTTTAAGGGGATTTTATTTAACGCCCTACAAGTAATCCAGGCTATTGAAAATTAGGATGATTCCAACAATACACATTATCCAAGAAAGGGCTGACCCTGTATTATTTGCTATTTTTACCCGAAGTTTTTTAAGAGGTTTTTGCATCCTCCAACCAAACAGGAGATAGAAGAGAAACAGCAAGAGAGAAGGCATCACCATGATAAAATTGTATCCAGCTAAAATAGAAGACCATTCCATCCATGATAGATTAGAAGTAGTCATTATTCCAATTGCTGCAAAATAAGGGAATGCCGTACCTACTTCAATTAATGAAGTAGTGAATCCAAGAGCTACAATTGAAAGAATGCTTTTTGATTTTGGAGAAGGCAGGTCTGAATTTTCCTTTGTTGGAACATAAAAACTTGCGATGAACAAAATTGCTCCAATAATAAAGACTATCCAGCTTACAATTCGATTTTGAAATACGCCAGAAATAATCTCAAGCAAAAAACCTAATCCTAACATGAGTGAAACTCCAACAGCAAAATAAAATCCTGCAACCGTCAATAAATAAATCAATAAACGTTTATTAAGTTTCTCTTTATCTGTTAAAAGTAAATATACCGTTACCCCTAATGTGGCAGGGCTTAACGTATCCAGTAAAGCCAAACCTCCTATCAGGAGAAGTAGTTCTGTACTCACTGTTCTTTCCCCCTTATTCCGGTTGAGGATTATTCTTTTCAGCTATAAAAACTACATATGCCTCGTTCAACAACTCAAGTACATCCTGATCAATCGGATATAATCCCAGTTTCTCTGACTGCTTTTGCGACATCCTTATTTCCCACAGCTTATCTAAAAATTCATCCTCACCATCAAATTCCTCTAAACGCTTTTCATCCATTCTTCTAATGATATTTTGAACTTTGGTTGATTTAGGACCGTCCTTAATATAACGCTTTAACTGACCTATCAGAGCAATCCATTCCAGTGAATCAGAACTGTCACTTGTCATATTGGGAACCTTTTTCCATAGCTTTATTTCTCTTTCTTTAAATATAGATTCTCGATAATTCTGCTGTATTTCTTTATCTTTACTGGATAATTGCATGATCTTCTGAATCGCAACCCAGTTTTCTTCACCTTCTATAGCTATTCCATGTATCAATTCCCGTAAAGACTGCTCTATTTTCTTTAAGTTTTCCTGTTCGTTTATGACAAAAGATAATTGACTCTTTAGACTATCCGACCAATCCCAATCACTAGAAGCGAGCATGTTTTGAATCTCATTTAAGCGAAATCCAATCTTTTTTAAAAATTGAATCTGCTGTAGTTTTTTTATTTCATTATTCGTATATAAACGATGACCACCTTCTGTTTTGGATGTTGGTTTTAATAATCCGATTTTATCGTAGTGACGCAGTGTTCTTACTGTAACACCTGTCAGCTCTGCCACTTTGTTAATGTGTATCAACTGATAAACCTACCTTCCTGTACGTTTATACCTTATTGTTAACAACTGTTTTATTCATTCCACTTTTATTCTTCTTTACTAGAAAGAGATTTAAGTAAGTACCCTGCTCCCAAGCCAATCAGTACACCAGGAAATGCATGATCCATAGCCAGTCCAATACCAGCACCTATAATGACACATCCATAAATAATTATATCTCCCTGTTTCATCTAATCCTCCTTATTTTTCTAATTTATTTAGATATTGCAAAAAGTAGTTACTTAACAGTATACAAAATGACGTAACGTAAGCTTCAAGGTTTTTTACCTTTATTAATTAATTTATAGAAACCTTGAAACTGACGAGGGGTCAGCTTCTATAATGGTATCCAAAGAGAGGAGTGGTGAATATGAAGAAATACTGTATAGTTATGTCGTTTATTCTTACTATAATGTTTTTAAGTGCCTGTGTGGGAGGGGAGGAAAGCGAAGACATTCAAATGGCTTCCCTTAAAGATATAGATAGCATTTATATAGAAAATGGAAGTGTCAATTTAGATGTAGTATCAGCGGATATAGAAGAATTGGAGGCCAACTTATTTTTATATGACAATGGTCCGGGAATTGTAATGGAAAAAGGGAAACGAAAATTAACGATTCGATTAAAAAATGATATAAGCCGTCTGTTTAAAATCGGGCGGATGCCTCATTTGGAAGTTCGAGTTCCTACTGAATTCAAAGGGGAAATCATTGTTAATGGCTCTTCTGGTAACGTCGTTGGAAAGAATCTGCAAACGCATGATCTCCAAGTTAATGGTAGCAGTGGTAGCGTAAAACTTGACTTCCTTGACTTTCATAGTGAGGTTCACGTTACTACAACAAGTGGAAAAGTGGACATTGCATTGAATGAGGATGAACCTAATGCCACGTTCCTTCTCAAATCTAACAGCGGAAGACGTTCAGTTGGCATTGTATTAAATGATAAACAACAAAGCAAAAAAGAAACAAAAGGAACGTCTGGGACTGGAGATTATGAAGTGCAGTTGGAAACCTCTTCAGGAAATATATCATTGAAATAAATACGGATACTTCTTCAAAGTTAATGCATAGTTAAATAACATGAGACCTTTGAATGAAGTGCGTTTTGTAGAGGACACTATAAGTGTAAGTGATAAATTTAAATGAAATTGATTTGACCTAGCTCCGAATGAGAAAGCCCATGCAGGGTGTAGCCCGTCGTCTTTAGACATGGGATGAAAGTTGAGGTCAGACAAGAGGTAGCTTTTACTTATCTTAATTGTCTGAAAGGGTGTTATACTCCATGTATAGATAAGTAAAAGTCTTTAAAACACGCTCGTTAATTGAAAATTGGATATTGTATAAAGTTCGATAGCCTAATACATGCTATTGGTAAAACAATATGAATTAAAAAATGTCTGCTAATGGTGGAAGCAGGCTATCCCGAAGCTAATGAGTATGTAAAAAACATTACAATATAAAAAAATAATAAATGAGTTAATTTCATAATTCTAATCCCTTTAGCATCAGGGGTTCTGAAACAATAAAAAACGGGCACCTCCCCAAATTCGGTATAATGGTAGCG
>NZ_JBGCCF010000054.1:0-17633 GCF_041262385.1 Lysinibacillus sp. RC46
TTTCCGTCGCTTTGGCGATTCATTCCGTCACTTTGACTGTTCTATCCGTCACTTCTGCTTCTATCCGTCGATTCGTCTGTTGCTTCCGTCGCTCTTGTGGGGCTTTCCGTCGCTTTGGCGATTCATTCCGTCACTTTGACTGTTCTATCCGTCACTTCTGCTTCTATCCGTCGATTCGTCTGTTGCTTCCGTCGCTCTGACGGGGCTTTCCGTCGCTTCGAAGGGCCTATCCGTCGGGTTGGCGAGTTTATCCGCCAAGTCCTTAATATTATGTAAAATTCTATACAAAGTTTTTCAACCCTGACTTTAGTTTTGTTAAATTGTGCAGCTTATGTTGGAATTCGCCGCTAAAAGTGTGAATTGCGCCGCTAACCAAAGGAGGAACGCCGCCAAAACCCGAAATTCCGCCGCTAACCAAGCAAGGAACGCCGCTAAAACCTGAAATTCCGCCGCTAACCACAAGATCAAATCCATTTCAACAGAAAAAACCCCCGGCACATTGTCGTGCCGGGGGCTAGAGAGACTAGTATTACATTTTTTCCGGTGCAGATACGCCGATTAAGCGTAATGCGTTGGCAATTGTTGTACGTACAGCAGTAATAAGGGCTAAGCGAGCTTCTGTTAGCTCTTTATTTGAAGCGTCTAATACTTTTTCAGCGTTATAGAAGCTGTGGAATGCAGCTGCTGTGTCTTGAATATAGTTGGCGATACGGTGTGGTGTACGGTGCTTCGCAGCATCTGCTACCACTTTCGGGAAGTCGCCCACTTTTTTCAGTAAATCAATTTCTTTTTCTGCAGTTAACAGAGTTAAATGATCTGTTGTTGCAGCAAAGCCTTGCTCATTCGCTGAGCGTAAAATTGAAGAAATACGTGCATGCGCATATTGTGCGTAATACACTGGGTTTTCGTTTGATTGAGATACGGCAAGGTCAAGGTCAAAGTCCATGTGAGAATCGCCGGCAGTTTTCACGAAGAAGTAACGTACTGCATCTAAGCCAACCTCTTCTACAAGCTCACGCATTGTAACAGCGTTCCCTGTACGTTTAGACATTTTGAATTTCTCACCGTTTTTATAAAGCTGAACCATTTGGATGATTTCCACTTCAAGCGTATCACGGTCGTAGCCAAGCGCTTGAATAGCAGCCTTCATACGTGGGATATAGCCGTGGTGGTCAGCTCCCCAAATATTAATTAATTTATCGAAGCCACGTACAATTTTATCCTCATGGTATGCGATATCTGGAGTTAGATATGTGAAAGAACCATCGTTTTTAATTAACACGCGGTCTTTATCGTCACCAAATGTTGTTGAACGGAACCAAGTAGCGCCCTCTTCTTCAAATACATGACCATTGGCTTTCAGTTTATCTAACGCTACTTCGATTTTACCGTTTTCGTATAGTGAAGTTTCTGAATACCATACATTAAAGTTTACACGGAAGTTAGCAAGGTCTGTTTTTAACTTATCTAATTCTAACGCTAAACCATGTTGACGGAAGAATGCAAAACGTTCTTCATCAGATTTTGCTAAAATTGCATCGCCATGCTCGCCTGCCAGTTTACCAGCGATTTCAATAATATCTTGACCGTGGTAGCCGTCCTCTGGCATCTCAGCATCCATTCCTAAAGCTTGCTTATAACGCGCTTCAAGTGAATAAGCTAAGTTATTAATTTGGTTACCCGCATCGTTAATGTAGTACTCACGAGATACATCGAAACCTGCCATATCTAATACGTTACATAATGAATCCCCTACAGAAGCTCCACGTGCGTGACCTAAATGAAGATCACCTGTTGGATTTGCAGATACGAATTCAACTTGAACTTTTTCACCCGCACCAGCATTAGAACGACCATAATCAGCACCTTGCTCAAGCACTGCTTTTACTACACCTGTTAAGAAATCTTTACGTACAGTAATATTCATGAAACCAGGGCCAGCAATATCGATTTTCTC
This sequence comes from Lysinibacillus sp. RC46, assembly GCF_041262385.1. Classification (NCBI taxonomy): domain Bacteria; kingdom Bacillati; phylum Bacillota; class Bacilli; order Caryophanales; family Bacillaceae; genus Lysinibacillus; species Lysinibacillus sp. RC46. The sequence continues at coordinate 1,958 of NZ_JBGCCF010000054.1, forward strand.
AATATCAGTGCCTGCTGTGTCAAGATTTTCTAAAATAGCTTCTGCAACCGCACGAGGTGGTTTTTTTGCTAATTTCGTTAATTGCATAGCAATATTTGTTGCATAGTCTCCGTTTGCTTTATCCTTCGGTGTTTCAAGGTGAATATTTAATTCTGTGCCAGCCTCGACTAAGCCAGCTTTTTCAACAGCCTGCGCAATCGCTGCTTTAATGGCTTGTTGTACTTGTTCTACTGCGTTCATCATTGTACCTCCGTAAATGTAATATCTAATTTATAATTGCCAACGGATTGCCCACCCATTAGTAAATCGTACTGTACATGGAAATCTCCGCTTACTGCCTGTTTTGTATACGTCATTTTTTTTGTGTGGATGACGAGTGGCATTGAACCGAATTCACTTTCATAATGACCTATCTGTTGTTCAATTATGTTAAGTGGTAGTCGCATTTTTACTGCTCCAGTACGCATAATTAATGCCTGTTCATTGCCTAGCTTCATAGTTGTGCGGATGGTTTTATCCTCCTGCACCTCTTCATATTTCAAATACATGCTTCCTGCTTTTTCAAGTAGCTGCCCTGTCAGCCACATTTCATAACTTTCAGAATCACCATCAATCGGGCGAATCGTAGAAATGAGCTTAATGTTCACCTGCGATCTTGCTTCGTTCGCCATTATGGACGCTCCCTTTTAATGTTTTTACTATAACCTTTTTATTATAGGATGAATCCTCATATTTTTTCAAGGTAGAAGTAAGTATTCCATCCGATGTGGCAGTAATTTGTTCATTATTTAATGATTGACACAATTCACCTGCAAATCTACAGTTATATTAAATAATTCGAATATTCAATCACTTTTACGAAATGAGGGTTACTGTATGTTAACACTTGAACAAATTCATGCTGCTAAACGAAGAATTTCATCTTATATATATGAAACGCCTATTATTCGATTAAATGGGCTCGATCAATTTTTAGGATGTCACGTCTATATAAAAGCCGAGAATATGCAAAAAACAAACTCCTTTAAGCTTCGAGGGGCTCTCAATAAAATGCTTTCCATGCCGTTAGAACAATTACAAAAAGGCGTAGTCGCTGCATCCTCAGGTAATCATGGCAAAGGTGTTGCCTATGCTGCCAAGCTATTAAATAGTAAGGCGACAATTGTTCTACCAGATTCAGCTCCTACCATTAAGATTGATGGAATACGTGCCTTAGGTGCAGAGATTGTACAATGTAAGCTGGCAGAAAGACATGTACTAACAGAAAAACTCAGTCGTGATCATGGCTTTTGCAACATACATCCTTATAATGATTACGATATTATGGCAGGACAAGGAACAGCAGGTTTGGAAATATTAGCACAGCTTCCTGATGTAGATACTATTGTTGTTCCTATTGGTGGTGGTGGATTAATTAGTGGCGTTGCAACTGCTGTAAAATCTATGGCCCCTCATATTAAAATAATCGGTGTGGAGCCTGCTGTCGTATCGCGTTATAGCAAAAGCTTAAAAGCTGGCGAAAGATTGCTGTTAGCGGAACAAAAATCTTTGGCTGATGCTCTACTAACTTTACAGCCTGGGGAACGGAACTTCCCAATTGTTCAACAGCTTGTCGATGAGGTTGTAAGTGTGGATGAAGTATTAATTCAACGCGGGATAAAAACCTTACTTTCAGAGGGTAAAATTATTGCAGAACCCTCCTCTTCTATCGGCATTGGCGCTGCCCTGCAAGGAGCTTTACCTATTCGTACAAATGAAAAAGTGTGCTTCCTTATTTCAGGAGGAAATGTTGGATTAGAAGCTTTGACATAAGAAAAATAGACAAAAAAAGCATCTGCTCAAATTTAACGAGTAGATGCTTTTTTGCTTGTCGTGTTTAAACGTAACTCTCAGGATTTTTTAAATTCATAACAGCCTTTTTAGGAAATAAAGCTCTCCAGAAATAAATTGCGAGACCAATTAACACTAGAACATGAAAGATATAAAGAGAAGTAGCAAGAACCGTAGGCTCACTTTGATCAGTCAAGAAAGCAATAAAATCATGCGAAGCGTGCCAGACAATCGGGAAAATAATACTTTTTGTCTTTGCAACAATTTCTGCACAAACTAACCCAAAGAGGAATGCAAAAGCTACTTGTAGTAATGTCAATAAGAAATCTTGACCGGCAAATAAATTTTCAAGATGCCCAATCCCAAACAAAATAGAGGAACCTATAATAGCCGTTTTAAGCCCTTTTGCTGATAAATATTTGAAAATTAGGCCCCGGAAAATAAACTCTTCATAAAAACCAACGGCAATAACAAATAGAAGCAAAATAAATACATATTGCGCAGAAAAACCATCTCGATCTGTAATACCACTAAAGAATGCAATCAACTCAGAAATAACGATAACAGCCATCCATGCCTCTACTTTAAACTTTCTAAATCCGAAATCTTGGAAAGAGAATTTACTTTTTTTCATGATCCAAAGAGTAACTAGTGCACCAACTGCAAAGGCAATAAATCGAATTAAATCTATAGAACTTAAGCTACTTATATTTTTGACAGTTATAATTGCACCAGCTATGAAAGGAAAAACAAGTGCAAGTAAAGTAAATAATATCGATAAAAGAATAGGCGAATTTTTTATTCTCATTTATTTTCTCCATTCAATAATTTTAGTTTAACGCCTTCAAAAACGTCTTTTAAAATACCCTCAATTTCCGAGCTATCTAAATCGCAAGTATTCGTCGCACACATTGTCGCAATACCATGTGTTGTTAACCATATCTCTATAAATAGAGATTTTGCAGAGGCTTGTGTTAATCCTGTTAATTTAGAAATTAGAGTTATAATTCCTTGGTTTTCTACATCATTTACTAATTCCGAAAAGCTCGAGATCTTATATTTATTGGATAGGAATAACAGCTCAAATAACCTTTTTTCTTCGCGAGCAAAGTTAATATAAGCTAATCCCATCCCTAAAAAAGAACTTTCTTGCAAGCCCTGAAACATTCTTTCGTTGTAAAGATTCTCAGCCCTTTCATATATTGCATACTTCAAATCGTCCATACTCGAGAATAATCGAAATATAGGCTTTGTCGAACAGCCTAACTCTTTTGCTAGATCTCTTGCATTCACACTATCAATGCCACTCTTCTTAACCATTTCAAAAGCACAATCCAATAAAATTTCCTCTGTAAACCGCTCTTTTGGTGCCAAAAAAATTTACCTCCTTTCGATAGGTAACGTTTGTTACCTATAATGTAACAGTGTTTTCCTATTAATGTCAATAATGTATTCAAAAAATTTTCCAAAGAAATAAAAAAAGCTCACTTTGAAATGAGCCTCCTTTTTCCCCTCAATAGCTATTGTGATAAACAACGGTATCCTTGGAATGATTATGTTAGTCAAGCTTTAAAAGCAAGTGAGGCTAAAAGCGAGCTCATTACGCCTCCCCACTTTTAGCCCCACATTAATCAATTATGCCGAGGCATAATTGCGTCCGGAATCGACTTTGTGCTTACACAAAGAACTCCTTTTCTATTCCGTGACATCCGCTGAAAGAAGTTAAATAAATTGTTTTACCTATCCTAAAATCATTTATCTTTGCAATTTGTTATATTTGCGACTGATGTTTCACTTTCGCAGTATCGGCTATTTAAATCATCGGAAATGACTTCATTATTTTTCTCATTGCTTTCTTGTTTAATTTGATTAATTCTTTTTTTGCCCCAACCATACATCATCTCAACAATTGGTAATAACGTCATCCCTAGTTCTGTCATGGAATATTCGACTTTTGGAGGAACTTCTGGAAACACTTCTCGATGAACAATCCCATCTTCCATCAGTTCACGTAATTGGTTTGTTAATATCTTATGAGATATTTTCGGAAAAAGTCTTTGAAGCTCACTGAAACGATGCGTCCCTTCTACACCTAAATGCCACAAAATCACAACTTTCCATTTCCCGCTAATGATCGATAAGGTAAGTTCTTTTTCACAATGGTAATCGTTATTTAATATTCTCTCTTTTATCTCTTCTCTTAATTTATCTGACATAGAGCTAGCTCCCTTTTCATATAAGTAACTTTTAGTAACCTCCGCACCAAAAAGTGCACTCTTCACAATGTATAAAACCGTAGTAAAATGAGGATAGTCTTAAAGACAAATCTTAATCTATTTTTTCGTCTAAATAAAATGATCTTAACTGAAGGAGCAAAAAAACATGCAAACAATCGCAGGGAAAGTGGCGTTGATTACAGGGGCAGGACGTGGAATCGGACGTGCAACAGCAGTAGCTTTTGCGCAAGAAGGTATTCACGTAGGTCTTGTTGGACGTACTCTTGAAAATTTACAACAAGTAGCAGAGGAACTTAAGCAGTATGATGTGAAGGTTGCAATCGCTGTGGCAAATGTAGCGGATTTAGATTCTATTACCGCAGCCGTTGAATCTATTCGCGGCGAGCTTGGCGCCATCGATATTTTAGTAAACAATGCCGGCATTTCAAAATTCGGTAACTTCATGGACTTAACGCCTGAAGAATGGACAAATATTATCGATGTTAACGTAAAAGGTGTGTACTACACAACACGCGCTGTATTACCAGAGATGATAGAGCGTAATACAGGAGACATCATTAATATCTCATCAACAGCTGGTCAAAAAGGTGCACCGATTACAAGCGCATACTCAGCTTCAAAAGCTGCGGTTATCGGACTAAGTGAATCATTAATGCTTGAAGTACGTAAGAAAAACATTCGCGTTACAACTTTAACGCCAAGTACAGTTGCTACGGATATGGCAGTTGAGCTTAACTTAACAGATGGCAATCCAGAAAAAGTGATGCAAGCAGAAGATTTAGCAGATTTAATGGTTGCACAGCTAAAACTTCATCCACGTGTTGTATTAAAACATGCTGGACTTTGGTCTACGAACCCTTAATAGAACTATTCGAAATATCAAGGCGCTATCTTTTGGATGGCGTCTTTTTTTATATTGATAAGGAAAATGGGGCTAGCTTATCGCTAACCCCATTCTAATCGCTTCATTTCGAAGACCCTACTTATTTGTAAAATCATTTCTCTTAGCAATTTAGAAGCTGTATTTGCGACTGGCGTTTCACTTTCGTCGCAGAATGCATTATTAGTGTTTTATTGCTTTATTTAATCCAGCCCAGAATCATTTCTCTAAGCAATTTAGAAGCTGTATTTGCTGTCATTTCGGATGAGTCGTAGATTGGTGCTACTTCAACTAGGTCAAAGCCCACTACATTGACGTTACTTGCTGCAATCGCATGGATGGACGCTAGTAATTCTTTTGATGTAATGCCTCCGCAATCTACTGTTCCTGTACCTGGTGCATGCGCTGGGTCAAGTACATCTATATCAATCGTAACGTAAACATTACGTCCCGCTAAAGACGGTAATACTTCTTTTAATGGTTCTAGCACTTCAAATTTCGAAATGTGCATGCCATTTTCCTTTGCCCATTCGAATTCTTCCTTCATACCTGAACGAATACCAAATGAATAGACATTTTTTGGTCCGATATGTTCAGCAATTTTACGAATAGGCGTAGAGTGAGAAAGTGGCTCCCCTTCATATTCTACACGTAAGTCTGTATGTGCATCGAAGTGGATAATTGCTAGGTCATCATATTTTGCAGATACAGCTTTCATAACAGGCCACGATACTAAATGTTCGCCACCCATACCTACTGGAATCTTGCCATCTGCTAAAAGCTTCTCGATATACTTTTCAATTTCATCTAATGAGCGCTGTGCATTGCCGAATGGTAACGGTATATCACCCGCATCAAAATATTTCACTTCATCTAGCTCACGGTCTAAATATGGGCTATATTCTTCTAGCCCAATAGATACTTCACGGATACGTTGCGGTCCAAAGCGTGAGCCCGGACGATAACTAACTGTCCAGTCCATTGGCATACCATAAATGACCGCCTGAGCATCCTCATATGTAGGATGACTTTTTATAAAAACATTTCCTGAATAAGCTTCATCAAATCTCATTACTCGACCTCCACTATATTAGAAATTACTAAATTCATTTTCACCACTAGAGTTGATATCCGTTCTGGGCGCTTTTCTGGGGCATCCATCTTCACCACTACAATTCTAACAAAATGTCATTCAAATCCTTCGATGATGAACCTTTTATCATTACTCTATTAAGGACTTACAGGAATGTAATGAAACCTCTATCCTTGTATCCTCGTATACATTATTGGAATGTCTAGCAAAATTCGATTAAACTCTACAATGTGTTATTTTTTGTCGAACACTAGCATTTCAACAGTACAAAAAAAGTATAGATGTTTTTGAATAAAGTGCAATAGTTTTTACCAATAATTTCGATTAAATATGAATGTTCAGACACATACTATACGCAAGTGTGAGAAAACGAGGTGAAGTCGGATGCAGAGAAAAAGCTATCAACGTAAACAAAAGCGTGTAAAGCGTACGCGTAAAGCACTTACCCTTTTTATCGCCTTTACATCTGCAATTGTAGTAGCATTTATAGCTTTACGCGTCTATGTTCAAGTGGCTGGTGCCCCACCTTTAACCGTACCTAAAGCCTCTATTTTCTTAGATGAAAATGAGAACCAAATTGGGGATCACTTTACGAATGAACGACGTTATTGGGTTGGGCGTGATGAGATGTCCCCCTATTTATCAAAAGCAGTAGTCGCTGTTGAGGATAAAGATTTTTATAAGCATGGCGGTTTGGATTTTTCTCGTATCGCTGGTGCATTATTAGTGGACCTTAAGGCTGGGGGTAAGGTTCAAGGAGCAAGTACAATTACGCAACAATATGCTCGAAATCTATATCTTTCACATGAAAAATCTTGGACACGAAAATTAAATGAAGCACTGTATGCTTATAGATTAGAAGTTTTTTATAATAAGGATGAAATATTGGAAGGCTACTTAAATACTGTTTACTACGGACATGGGATGTACGGCGTAGAAGCAGCTAGTCGATTTTATTTCGGAAAATCAGCAAAAGACTTAACATTAGCAGAAGCTGCAATGTTAACAGGAATTCCAAAAGGGCCAAGTATTTACTCCCCTATTGTCAATCTAGATAAAGCAACTAATCGCCAACACGTTATTTTAAAACTGATGGCCGATCAAGGTGCTATTACGCAAGATGAAAAAACACGTGCAGAAAGTGAAAAGCTTGTCTTAAAGAATGATAGCTGGGTAGCAGCAAAATCAGTAGCACCATTTTTCCTTGACGTAGCATGGCAAGAGGCTAGTGAAATTTTGAAAGCGAAAAATCTCGACATTAGTGAAGGGGGCTGGACTATCCAAACAACTCTTAATCTAGAACACCAAAAGGCAGCGGAAGAAGCTGTAGCCAAACATATGCCTAATGATGATCTCCAAACTGCTTTTGTAAGTATGAAATCAAAATCAGGCGCCGTTACAGCATTAGTTGGTGGTCGCGACTATGCTACAAGTTCATTTAACCGAGTTACACAGGCAAAACGTCAGCCAGGCTCAACCATTAAACCTATTTTATATGCGGCAGCTTTAGAGAATGGTTATACACCTTTAACCTATTTAAATGTAGGTGAGACAACTTTCACTTATGATCATGGACGTGCCACATATGCACCCAAAAATGTTAATGGCAAATTCGCAAACCATGATATGTCTATGGCCCAAGCTATCGCTATTTCAGATAATATATACGCTGTGAAAACTTTAGAGGAAATTGGATTTAAAGCATTTCATAATATGGCTAATCGCTTCAACGTGAATATCGGTACTAAGGACAATTTATCTATCGCGCTTGGAACGACTGAAACAACATTATATGAAATGACGAATGCTTATAATATTTTAGCATCGCAAGGTAAAAAAACTACGCCTACTACTATTGTTTCTATTAAAAATGCTAATGGCGATATCATCTATGATAATAAAGAAGTTGATAAAGAAGATGAGACTGTTCTCTCAAAAGAAAATACGTATATCTTAACAGAAATGATGACGGGTATTTTCGATCCAGTCTTTAGTGATTATTCTCCTGCTACAGGGATTGGCATTCGCTCTCGCATGACGCATACGTATGCAGCCAAATCTGGCTCTACAAATAGCGATCAGTGGCTAATTGGATTTACACCTAGCTTAACTGCTGGCGTGTGGAACGGCTATGACCAAGGGAAAAATCTAACAGAAAGAGAAGATACTGCATCTACAAAGCAGATTTGGATCGACTTTATGGAGGCTGTCAATAAAGGAACAAAGAACGAAGATTTTGCAAAGCCTAAAAACGTTAAAGGTGCGGTCATCGATATTGAATCAGGTAAGTTAGCAACGGATGCCTGCCCGAAACAACGTCTCGTCTATATGGATGCAAAAGATGTGCCAACTGAAAAATGTTCAAACTTCGATATTCTCGATACAAATACGTGGGGGAAATTCTGGAACATGCTTCCATTCTCCATTTTTAAAGATTAACATGCGGAACCTTTATCAGAGATAGACGTTTTAATTAACGAAGTCTCTCGACAAAGTACAGACATATACGAAAAAGAAAAGCTTTCTCTTCCCCGGAGCCGTGTCCGTGGGAACAGAAAGCTTTTCTTATTTATGGTTCGCGAAGTAGATCAGCATCATGGGGCATTTGGCTTGGGTTTGGGTTGTTCAAATGCCGCATAGTGCTCATCACATTCGCAGAACCAAGTGTCCTAGCTTACTAAAATGTAAGCTCTGCATCAAGTTTACTTCGTTTCAAATCCACTTTCAACCTTATATCGAAGGCGATTGCAAAATGTCACAGATTGTTCAATCATTGCAGGTATATTAAACAAATAAATCTTGACGCAATCGCTCCTCACTACGTGCCCACAAGTCCGGATTAAGCTCTTCTAGGAAAGAAGCTAACATCTTTTTAGATGGTGCATCCATATGTTCTACAATAATATGACGCTTCATCGATTTATCCATTTTATTCACATGATCAGCTAAAATTTTATAGCCACGACGTTTTTCACGATTAACTATCATTTCACACGCCGTTACACCTGCATAGTAAGGTCCATCCGCTTTATGGTCTATTGTCACCCAAACCAACCAATACGGTTTCCCACCTTCTGAATCAGCACGATCTGTCGTAAATTTAATACCTCGTTCCACATCACTGCGAGCATGCATAGCACCAATTTCAACTGATGCCGTCCCCTCTTCTATATCGATAATGACTGGCGATACGTTTTCAAGCGAAAGCGAACCGATACCAAATCCCTTATGTCCGTCTGTTGGGTCATTTTTAATAATAGTAAAGCCCATTTTTTGTTTTGCTTTTTCTTCATTTGCCATACTTTAACTACCTCCGTTCTGCTATTATAAAAGTAAAGCATAGTTAAGCGCATTAGCACCGTAATGAACACGGCACTGACATTGCGCATATGCCTATATACAAGTAAGAAGTTTATACTTTCTTATAAACTAACTATACAACATTATTCAATAAAGGAGGCAATATTATGCCATACGTAACAGTGAAAATGCTTGAAGGTCGTACAGAGGAACAAAAACGCGCACTAGTAAAAGAAGTAACAGAAGCCGTTTCTCGTACAGTTAATGCGCCACCAGAAAATGTAACAGTCTTCATCGAAGAAATGTCTAAAAACCATTACGGTGTTGCAGGCGTGCGCTTCAGCGATAAATAAAGAGTAGGACGGGTAGAGCATAAAAGCTCTACCTATTTTTAACGTATGGGTATCGGCGTTTTTCGGTTTTAGCGGCGATATTTACTGTTTTAGCGGCGGAACTTGACCCTTTAGTGGCGACTTTTACTGCTTTAGCGGCGGAACTTGACCCTTTAGCGGCGATATTTACCGTTTTAGCGGCGGAACTTGACCCTTTAGCGGCGATTCTCACGGTTTTAGCGGCGGAACAGGATCTGTTGTACCGGCAACTCGTAATTTCAATACTAGGATGTGAACTATGAAATGAATAAATTTAAACTATCACTACTTATTTGTATGCTCATCGTTGGCCTCTTACTTATTTTTATTAACCCCATTCAAAATGCAATCATCGCTCATTTGAGTAAACAACTAAATACAACTGATTACAGTGCAGAAGATATAGAAAAAAACAATAATGCGGATGCCGATTTTGAATTTGAAGCAGTGCAATCTCTATCCATTGCGGAAGTTTTAAAAGCTCAAACAACCGCAAATAAAATGCCTGTCATTGGTAGTATCGCTGTTCCTAGTGTTGGTATGAAACTTCCTATCGTCAAAGGAGTTGGTAATGCCTCTCTTGCCGTTGGAGCAGGCACTATGAAGCCTAATCAAAAACTCGGGCAAGGAAACTACGCATTAGCAGGTCATTACTTTGAGGAAAAAGATATTTTATTTGGCCCCTTATACAAAGCGAACATCGGAGATACGATTTATTTAACGGATTTAACGAATATTTATGAGTACAAAATAACGATCAAGGAAATCATCGCTGCAACGGATGTTTATGTTATTAATGACATCCTTGATAAAACTATTTTAACCCTCGTGACATGCGCTGATAGAGGTACGAAACGACTTGCCGTACAAGCAGATTTTGTCGAGCAATATCCATTCGACCAAGCACCTGCAAAACTATCAGAAACTTTTTAGTATAAGAAAAGCCCCAAGATTTTATCATCTTGGGGCTTTCTTATTGAAAATTATTATTTCACTTCTGTATTGCGACGGCGCAATAAGAATAATGCACCTAGAACGAGAGCCACACCAATTAGTGTAAGAGCTGTTTGGTTTGCTCCATTTGTTTGTGGCAGTTTGCCTTGCGCCTTTAACTGCGCTTCCATTTCTTTAGCATCTGCTTTGATTTTGTCAATATCAAGAGATTTTGCTACTTCTTCCTGTTCCTCTTTAGATAACTTGTTGTATTTATCGAGGAAATCCTTATATGCATCTAAAGTGTCTTTATTTGCTGTAGAAGGATTGTATGGCTTTAAGTCTTTCCCTTGGTCAATGACTTCTTGTACAGATGGTTTTCCAGGGTTTGTTGGATTTTTTGAATCTGTTTGGTTACCTGAATCACCTGGATTTGTTGATGGTTTTTCAGGATCAACTGGCTTTTCTGGCTCTGGTGTTGGTTTTTCTGGATTAACTGGTTTTTCCGGATCTGGGTTTGGTTTGTTTGGATCAACTGGTTTTTCCGGATCTGGATTTGGTTTGTTTGGATCAACTGGTTTTTCTGGATCTGGATTTGGTTTGTTTGGATCAACTGGTTTTTCCGGATCTGGATTTGGTTTGTTTGGATCAACTGGTTTTTCCGGATCTGGATTTGGTTTGTTTGGATCAACCGGTTTTTCCGGATCTGGATTTGGACCTGGGCCTGGGCCAGGGTTGGGACCTGGATCAGGTTTTGGTTTTACTAACGCAGAACATGTATCTTTTACAGTAAATAAGCCAATTAAACTACTTCCCTCATATACATAGTACGTACCTTGTTTAATAGCTTCGTTTGGCAATACAACCATTCCAACAACACTAGTTATTAGAACTTCACTGTTGTCTACACCTTTAATGATATTACCATTAGCATCTTTTACTGTTATCTTTGCATTCGCATTAGGCGTTCCAAATATAGTTTGTACTGTTAATGTAAATGAAGGACATGCAGGTGCTGCTGATACTTCTGCTTCACACTTAACTGAATATTTAACTGTTATTTGACCAATGAATAGATCGCCTTGGTACACACTATATTCACCAGAAGGAATTTCATTAGGTTGAATTGTAATTTGACCTAAATTATTTGTCGTTTGGTTAGTAGCAATAATTTTTCCTGTTTCTGCATCTTTAATTGTGATATTGCTAACATTAGGGCGTGGATTGCCATTTTCATCCTTCACCGTTAATGTGAATAGTTCACATTTTGGTGCTGGTTGAACTGTTTTTTCACATTCGATATTTGTTTCGAAAGTACCAATTTCTTCACCATTTACTTCAACTGTGTAAACACCTGGTTCTAAATTAGTTAATTTTATAACACCTGTCGTAGTTTTTGTGCTAATAATTTCGATACCGTCAACATCTTTAACAACGATTGTTGAAGTACCATCAGTAATATTATTACCATCAACGTCTTTTACAGTTAATTCAAACTCTTCGCATTTTGGTGCCTGTTTAACAATAAATTCATGCCCACAGTCTTCTGTATACGTTAAAGTTACTGTTCCTAAGAATTGGTTACCTTCGTATACAGTATACTCTCCTGGCTTCACGCCATTATCAGGATTAATTTTGTTTGATTCAAAAACAAACTTACCTGATGCATCAGTTGATACCTTTACTTCTGTGGTATCTGATTTTAATGTTAACTCTTTAATATTTGTACGGATATTTCCTTCTGTATCTTCAACCACGATTGTGAAGTTTTCACACTTAGGTGCTGGTTGAATACTCGCGTTACAGTTTTCACTGTACTCTACAGTAATCGTTTTTAACGTCTCACCATTATAAATAACATCGTACTGACCTGCTTTAACTTGGTCTGGAGTAAAAGTAACTTTACCGTTTTCAACAGTATGATTTTCTGATAACCCCGTCGATTTACTTACTAATGTTACTGTTCCATCCACTAATTTACCGTCAATATCGTATACCGTTAATTCAAACAGTGAACATTTCAATGGACTTTCTGGTATGTTGGCGATTTCAACAATTTGTTTACCTTCAAAAGGAACTGATGTTGCTTTTTTATCTCGATTTAATGTAAAGATTACATCCGGATTTTCAAAACCATCAACTTTTGTTTCTTTTAATGTATATTTACCCTCAGCTAATTTTAATCCGAAGTCTAATACACCGTTTTCATCTGTTTTAGCGCTAATTAATGGTTTATCACCTGTGTATTGACTGTATAAAGTAAATTCAACATCTTTCATTACTTCGCCTGTTGCAGCATTCGTTTTTACAATAACAAATGGTACTTTAACTGTTGATGCTTGGTTACCATACTTAAAATCAGCAATTGACCAACTATCTTTTCCACTTGTTTGACTGCCACCTTGATAGCTTACTTCTACTTCATTTTCAGCATTAGAGCCTGATTCACCTGTAAATACTGTGTCGTATTCTACATAGTATGCTTCAGTTACATTACCTAAATTAAGAGTGAACGTACCATTTTTCATATCTACATTTAATGTATACGCACTTGGATCTAAAAGTGTCTTCTTTTCAGCTGGATTACTTGGCGTTGTTCCAGACAATGCAACTTTATATACTTTAAATGTATCTTCTAAAATCAATTGTTCCGGGTTACCTTCAGCATCTTTACCTACTGTGTCGGTAATGACTACATTTTCTAATTTGGATTGTGCGTAGTTAAATTTAAAATTCCAGTTAGCTACTGCCGAACCTTTTTCTGCTTGAATACCGTTTTTGTTTAAAATTTTGTCTGTATGATTTACATTAACTGTTTTTGACCACGATGCATTATCACCATCAGCGCTTGTTAATGTAGCTGTATTCGTAATACTTACTGGGTTCCCATGTGGGAATATACCATCTGCATCTACTGATTCATACGTCACCTTATAAGGACGATCAATAACATCCCCTAATTCAAGCTTAATTTCGTTCGCTTTACCTGAAGTGTTTGGAATATTTATTGTTTCTGTTCCTGTGAAAACACCACTTGCATTTAATTCACCTTTTTGCACTACAATATTTTGAACTATTTGTGTATCTGGTAATTTATCCTCAAATACAGCATTTTTTAAAGAATTGTAGTTAAAGTTAAATTCAACATCCCAGTAGAAGGTTTTTGTTTCGTAATTATAATGACCTTCTTTTTTACCATTTGCTTTTTGTTCAGTTCGAACCTTTTGTTTATCTGAAGCAGATGAATTTGATAAATTATCATTTGTCATTGTTACTTCATTATTATATTCAATTGTATTTGTTCCAACATGTCGAATATCGTATTCTGTATCATACGTAATTTCGATAGGCTCATTTATCGCTTTGTTTAAAGTAATTGTAAATCCAGTTTTATTATCCTCATTATTGCTTAAAGTGTAATCTTCTTTATTAACTAATTTATTACCTACTTTTACTTCTAAAGTATTTTCTATTAATTTTAGATTTTTATCTGTAAAAGTATCAACAAACTCCGTGCCAGCAGCTAAATTATAACCAGCTTGGTTCGCCACAATCTTCCATGACATTGTTTTATTTTGATAGTCAATACCATTTGCAGATTTGTTTAGTAATAAATTTATTTTATTATAATTAGAATAATCTACTACCGTTGGTGACATATCTGGGCGTATTACTTCATTTTTTACCGTAAAACTCTCAGTTGGATACACACCATCTTTTGGCTTTGTTACATATTTGATAACATATGGTTCTGTTACAGGAGCATTAAATATTAATTTAAAGCCGTTTCCATCTTTCTCCACTTTGTGAGAAATAGCGGCAGGATTATTACCATCTGCCTCAAATACTTGTACCTCTCCAACTAATTCTTGAGTATCAGTCCAGATGTCTGTTAGTACTGCGTTTTCCTGTGAAATATTGCGGTTATTGAAGTTGTACTTAATTGTCCAATATGTTCCTAAATCACTAGCAGTGGGACCTGTATGCGTTTTTGCTAATGGATCACCAAAGCTCACGTTTACTGGTACAGTAGTGGATTCCCCATTATAAGTTGCCTCATTTTTAAAGGTAGCACTTTTAACATTACCTGGGTCACCAACTTCTGTTTGATACGTAATGCGGTAAGCAGTATGCTTTTCATTCGGCAATGCAATTGTCATTTTGTTGTTATCGAAGATTGGAGTCACAGTGACAGGGTCATTAGAGGCTGTTGTTGTGCCATTAGGTGATACATTTAACTTTGTAATTTTTACAGAATCTTGCTTAAATGTATGCGCGCCTTCTAGTGTATCAACAAAATTTGTAGTGCCTGATGCTTCATTAACTCGTAAATCTGTATTAACTTCAACTTCCCAGTCGATAAACTTACTATTTTTTCCACCATTATCTGCTACACCTAATTTGGACACAGGTTTACCGCTCGTTTTAGGTTGGAAATTCAACTTGATGTTTTCAGTGCCAGGTAAATTAATTGTTTCTTCCCATTCCGTATTACCGCTTGCAAAGTTTGCTTCTAAGCTAAAGTACGCACCTGGCTCAAGGGCTACACCCGTTCCGAAACCATCTCTTAACTCATCGTTAAATGTAATGACGATCTCATTTCCAGTTTTTGAAATTGTACCTACCTCACCATAAGCCGTTCCATTCGGGAATGTGATATCTTCAAAAATATCTGGCAAAGTGTACGTTAAAGTTGTACCTGGACCATATTTATGTCCCGCTGCTAGCTCTAAATGAAATTTAAACTCTGCAGATTGTCCATTAGTAACATTAATACTTTCATTTGAACTCACCTTTGTTCCATTCACAGTAAACTCAACATTTTTAATTACATCAACAGACATAGTTGGATCATACGACGGTGGTGTAGTTTCTTCTTCCAAATCTCCATTTGGATTTTCTCCTTCACCACTAATATCATCATTTCCAGGTTCCTGTGGTGTTTCAGGTTGTTCGACTTCACCCGTGGAACCAGTACTAGTCCCTTCACCATTTCCAGACTCTTTTGGTGTTTCAGGTTGTTCTCCTACAC
>NZ_JBGCCF010000055.1:0-17301 GCF_041262385.1 Lysinibacillus sp. RC46
TTTTTATGAAAAAAATTGAAAGCCGGTGAAATTTTACTGATCGTAAAATTTCGCCGGCTTTTTAGTTTAGAGATGGGTTTTGTCCCAGCCTCTCTCCATTTAATATAGGTAGCCTTTTCACGTCCTCGAACTCGTTCCAACACTTCTACCGCCGTCATTCTCCCAACGATCAATGTCCCAAACAACATCAACATCTTCCCAACCGTCATGTATTTCTCCGTTAGGAAGGGTACCAGTTCTTACTACAGAAATAATACATCATCCTTTTTAATAATATTTCTTGTTTCTATATTATGTAATGTTATTTGTTTTGTTCATCGCCAAATATGGGAGTTGCTTTGGAGCTAATAATCCAACAGCCACAGAACATAGAACCATTGTACATACTCTTTAATACCGATAATATGCACTATCATAAAAACACAAAAAATTATAGCTGCTGGAACAAGTGCTGGAATTTCGGGGATAAGAAATTCATATATCCTCCTATTGATCGTGAGATGAAAAGGATACGTCTCTTTTTTGGACTTACCTACAATTATCCAATTAAATGGTTACTTTTAAGTCTGAAAGTATCTGTTGCAACTGCATCAATTAGAATTTTTCCATAAAGTTAGGGTAGCGAATTGTTAATGTAGTTAAACTAACTGATATGTTTTTTCCGGAAGAAAGTATACTGTTCATGAATAAATAAAAAACATACTAAAATTAGTATGTTTTTTATAAGAAAAAGAGAAAGCTTTGAGGGGCTAATACGATAGCAGCTTTCGTTTTATGTTTTTCCAACCTAAAAATTCTTTTATATATTCAGCAGGTGTTATTACAAGTAAGCTTTTAAATTCTTTGTAATAATGTGAAGGGTCATAGAAACCATATTGGTCAATGTTTACAGGTGTCTCTTCAAAAGAAAAATGTTGAAGTAAGAGTTGAATACGTATGAATTTACTTAGTTTTTTTGGTCCAAAACCTGTTTTTTTGTAGAAAAGTTCTCGGATATATCGCTCAGAATAACCTGTTTTATGCTGAATTACATCTGGTAAGAACAGCCCATTATTTTCAATAATAGAATCAAAACAAGTAGCGAATATTTCATCACCTAAGCTTTTTTCCTTTTTTTGAGAGCAAAAATACTCATTACAAATTTGCACTCTTTGTTCGAAATCTCCTGCTTCAAAAACAGCTTGTATAAATTTAGAGTCTAGTGTGCAGCCTAATTCAACATTAACAAACGGTTGTTGAACAATTTGTTTTAAAGCGCAATTGTATTGAATAACTGTTTGTTTTGGATTTAGACGAACACCAAAATATTTACCTTTTGGGGTAAATGAATAAATTTCACGTGTAGTCGGGGTATTCCCAAAGACAACCTTTTGATCTTTACCCATGTAAAACATTAAATCTTGGCAAGCATCAGGAATGACATGAATATCACTATTAATGCCTATTGGTTCAAACTCATAATAAAATAGTATATCCTGGTTTAAATTGCTGTTTGGAGCCAGTTCTCTATAAGAATACGTTTTTTGGACCAATTCAGGTTGGATTGGATAATAGCTACTCAATAAGCCGCCCCCTCACTTTACTCTTAGGTAAAATTAAAAGAATCCTTGCGCCTGTTCATTGTAACTAGCTAAGACACATTTAGTCGATTGATACGATTCTAAAGCTTTTAAATGATTTTCTCGACCGACGCCTGACTTTTTGTAGCCGCCAAATGCTGCACCAGCAGGGTATTGGTGATACGTATTTATCCAAACACGTCCTGCTTGGATCTCTCGACTTGCTTTATAGGTAACGTTTGTATTACGTGACCATACAGCTGCACCTAATCCATACATAGTATCATTTGCAATTTCAATCGCTTCCTCAAAGGTTTTAAACGTAGTCACTGCCAATACAGGACCGAAAATTTCTTCTTGGAAAATACGCATTTTGTTATTGCCTTTAAAAATAGTTGGTTTAATAAAATAGCCATCTAAATTATCAAGGTGATTTTCGGCGCCACCGATTAAACATTCTGCGCCATCTTGTTTGGCAATTTCAAAGTAAGAAAGAATTTTTTTATGTTGTTCTTCTGAAGCCTGTGCACCCATCATTGTTTCAAGTTCGAATGGATCCCCAACTTTAATTTGCTTTACTCGTTCAATGGCTTTTTCCATGAAACGATCATAAATAGACTCATGGATCAAGGCTCTAGATGGACAAGTGCAAACTTCACCTTGATTTAAAGCAAACATAACTAATCCTTCAATCGCCTTATCTAGATATCCGTCATCAGCATCCATGACATCTTCAAAGAAGATATTAGGAGATTTGCCACCTAACTCTAGTGTAACAGGAATTAGATTCTCAGATGCATATTTCATAATCAGTTTGCCGACAGCTGTAGAACCCGTAAAGGCCACTTTGGCAATACGTGGGCTTGAAGCTAACTCTTTACCTGCCTCTTCACCAAAACCATTAATGACGTTTAATACACCTTTTGGTAATAGGTCTTGAATAAGTTCAACTACGAATAAGAATGATACTGGCGTTTGTTCTGCTAATTTTAATACAACACTATTTCCTGCAGCAAGTGCTGGCGCCAATTTCCAAGCTGCCATTAAAATAGGGAAGTTCCATGGAATGATTTGACCAACTACACCAATAGGTTCTTGGAAATGATAAGCTACTGTATCCTCATCAAAAGGTGTCACTTGCCCTTGTTGCGCGCGAATGGCACTTGCAAAATAGCGGAAATTATCAATTGCCAATGGAATATCAGCATACATAGTTTCACGAATCGCTTTCCCATTATCCCAAGTTTCTACCTTTGCAATTTTTTCAAGGTTTTCTTCCATGCGATCAGCAATCGCTAGTAAGATTCGTGCCCGTTCTGCTACAGGTGTTTTCCCCCAAGTTTTTTGGGCTTCATGAGCGGCATCTAATGCTAGCTCTACATCTTCTTTTGTTGAACGAGCTACACTCGTAAATACTTCTTTCGTGATAGGCGTAATATTATCGAAATACTCTCCATTTACAGGTGCTACCCATTCACCACCAATAAAATTGTCATATTTCTTTTTGAATTGAATGCCTGATTCTTCAATACTCGGTTTAACATTTAGCATAATTATCGACCCCTTTAATGATGATTATGATGCTCTTGTTCTGTTTTTACAGGTACCTCATGTTGAATCTCAAAACTACTTAATACTAGTACACAAATCATTAAACCAGCCACAATGTAAATATGCTTTGGAATGGCTTTTATAAAGATAGGAAACATCTCACGATTCCATACACCGATAGAAATGATAGCACTTACAATAAACATCATTGTAAAAAAGATAATGCTTAACGTTAAATATTGGGTGGTCATTAATGTTAGCATCACGCCCATCATTGCTCCCATAAAACTAGATCCTACACTTTCCATGAATAGGTACATCGGTAAGCCTGTTGACAGTAAATAGCCTAATGCAATAGAAATAATAATAGATGCTATTGCTCCTAGTACCATATCGGGAAGCCAGGTAGCCATATTTATTCCAACAGCAGTACTCATTGTCATAGAAATCAGCATTATACAGCACTTGGCCATGCCATGATTAGCAAAACGCTGTTTTAATAAACGGTTAGTGATTACCGTAAAGGTAACAATCACCAACATGCTTAGGAATGGTAGCATATAATCACTCCTTAAAGAGTTTTATTGTATATGACATGACGAAGTTGTGTGACACTTCTTGTCCGGTCTAGGAACGTCTATTGCTGGGTTTCGGTCAAAGAATCCAACTGGTTTTAATTGGAAATTGATGTATGCAGTTGGCATTACAGGCCAATCTTCAGGGCGCGGGATATGATGATGGCCCATTGTGTACCAAACGACGATATCTTCATCATCAATTGAACGGTTTTTCTCAACGTATTTTGGCAGTCCATCTCCTCCAGCATGTTGATTTGGATACATACCTGTTGCATATTTTTCATTTTCATCAAATTGCGTAACGTGTAAATGGTGTTTAAGGAAGCCAGCACGTTTCATAACGCTTGCCTCTTCATGAGCAAATGGGAAGCAATTTTCGCCAGGCAAAATTTTATATCCAACAGGTTGATTCACTCGGTTAAGTGAGTTTTTATTGATAATTTTCCAAGTACGCTGCGTTTTTAAATCTAAATTACGTAACGCTTCCTTCTCCGTTTTAAAGATACGTGAAAGAGGATAGAAACCATTGGCATTCGGATTGTGTTCACCCAATGTTTCTGATACTGTTTCCGTTTCAACTACTGAGTTATTTTCACCGTCTAACATCGTATCAAGTCGGAAATTAAAGAAGTGTTGATGATGTGATGCGTTTAATCCTGGAGAAATCTCAGATCCATATTTTGTTTGGATGCCATCTTCACATGTACCAGTGCTTAAAATACCTGTTAGTTTGACTTCAGCTTCAATCGTACCGTCTTGGTAGAAACTCCAATAGAAGCCGTAATCATAATTTCCAACTGTACAGAAGAATGAAATCACTAGTCGACGTGAGCGCCGTACTTCTACATGGCCTGTACGCCAATCTGTATGTTTCCAACCAATCCCGTAATCTTCTTCGTGTAAGCAAATCGCATTTTTGATCGTACGCGCATTTCCTTTAACATCAGCTACAACACCATCAAAGTATTGAATTTCGCCTAAGCAGTCGCAACCTAGTTCTAACGAATTGGCTAATTGACCCATTCCATATTCACCAGCATCAAAGGCATTTTGTGTGTTATGCGAAAATGTTGGTTCACCATAAGGGACAACCATTTCTGATAATGCTGCACGATAAAGAACTGGACGATCCTTGCCTTTGTCATGGTAATTAATTGTGTATAATACAAGGCCCTCACGTGGTGTAAATCCATAGCGGAAACTCCACTTTTGCCATTTGATCAAATTCCCTTCAATTGTAAAGCTTGGACCTTCAGGTTGAATGATTTCCAAAGGTTTTAAGTCGTTTCTAAACACAATTGATTCATCAACTTCAGGATGGTAATTACCTGATGTTGTTGGAATTGGACGTACCCCGTGATCTACTACTTTGTAAACTTCCATTTTGTTTAGGTCTACATACGTTACAATACCTGTTAAAGGGTAAGCATATCCGTTATCTTCTAGTGATTGTTTTTGCCAACAAATCGCACGAAGTAAACGTTTACCTTCATGTTCCTGAACACCAAAATTCCCTGCTGACCAAGGATCCACCATGATTAAATCAGGATTGTCAATCCCACGTTTCTGTAAAGCTGCTATAAAATCAGGATGGCTCTTTACTAATTCTTCACATTGCTCAAATTCCTCTAAGGCTACATTTGGTTGTACCCCAGGAATATGTTCGTAGGAATCAACTTTTTCTGAAGTTAAATTTACAATTGCTTCAAATGTTTTCAATTCTTTATCATCTAAAATCACTAAAAACACTTGGCGATCTACCGTATTACCTGGTTTGTAATTTAGTACTTCTGATTTTTTAGGTTCATGTAACATCACCGACATAAACCGTACATGTTCAGACAACTGTTGCTGTTCCTTGACTAATTGAACAGCTTTTTCAATTTCTACTTCAGATAATGGTGATAATGGGTGGCTTAGCTCAACGTTTGGATTAACCTTTACTGACATTCAATCAACCCCTTATAATTTGTTCTCTTTAATTATAGTCAGAAAATTCAGCGAAGTTATTGTAAATAACGGCATTTTTATCGATAAGTTGCTTTTTAGCTAAAAATATACATTTTTTCTGTTTTAAGTGTTCTGTAATTTCATTAAAAATGCTAATTTAGCTGCAGATAAGTCATTAGAATCTTAATCTGCCAATCTATTTAGAAGCGATCAGATGGAAGACCACCATTTAGACCGTCTTTCATCTTGCCATTGCAATTCACAAACTCCATGTAGTTTCGTTAAATTAAATATGCATTACGTGTTTGCAAAGGATCGTATGTCCTTTACTGGTTCCGTTGGCTTGATTTAGAGAAAAACGTAGTATTTGAAAAACGAGTGGAGCAAATGCTTATTTCAGCGTGACAAAAATCGAACTATAATACTGTCAATTCTTTAAGGGCTACTTAGTAAGGAATAAAAAAGAGGATAGCGAAAAATGCTACCCATCTTGTTTTAATTAGCTTTCGGCAATACCGTAAGCAAGTAATAAAATATACCCGATGATACAGATTGCACTAATGTTAAGTATTATTAGTAGCCATTTTAATAAACCTTTTTTTGCTTTGAATCCTAAAAAAGCTCCTAATAATGGGAACAAAAACATTGAAAGAATATATGGTTTACCTAATGCTCCTAACGACACTCCATTCCACATTGTAAAAAACATAACAACGAAGATTAATAAAGTAGTAAGTGAAAGAACACTATATTTATTAATTCGGGTTCATCTCCCTTAAAGTTGGTTGTTATTCCTAATTTATTATATTCAAACCTTTATACAATGACCGTTTAATTCCTTTTATGTCATTATAGTATCACAATATTACTTTTTGGCTTAAAAGCAACAAAGTTTACGAAAACAGCCTCAATAAAAAAGACCATCAAAAATGATGGTCCTACTTCACAAACTATCACAAAGTCATTAAAAACAAAGGACATTATAGCTAATAAAATCCTTCATCTTTAATTTTTTTGTTCCATAATATTTCTAACAAACAATTGCTTATTTTTATGAGCAATTATACTTACTATCGCAAGTAATAGCCCCGAAATAACGAATACAATTCTAATTCCTAACAAATCTGCTAATAGTCCCATAACAAGAGAGCCAACGCCAAAAATCCCAGTTCCGATAGCACCTAACGAGGTATAAACAGTTGACAACTGTTCTTTTGGCACACTAGTTTGTATAACCGTTTGTTGAGGAATTTTTTTAATTTGTCCAAAAAGCCCTACACAGAGAGATAAAAGTAAGGAAATGATTGGAATGCTGTTTAGGCTAAATAATATTGTGAATAAGAAACTTGCGAATGAATCGAAAAAAATATGATGTGATGGGGGTTTCCTCTCTGGATATGCTTCGTGCCATTGCCGAAGGTGAAAATGATCCAGAAAGGTTGGCTAGTTTCGCTAGACGTTCAATGAAAAAGAAAAAAGCAGCGCTTGAACTCGCACTTCGTGGCTATATCCAACCACTTCAACGACTAATGATTAAAACCATTCTTACTCATATTGGTTTTCTGACTGCACAAATTGAATTGTTAAATCCAGAAGTAACTTGCCGGCTTTCCACACACCAAGAAGATATCGAAAGATTGGATTTCATCCCTGGAATTGACACTCGAATGGTAGAACAAATCATAGCTGAAATCGGAACTGATGTAGAAAAGCAATTTCCAAGTGCAGCACATCTCTGTTCTTGGGCAGGACTAGTACCTGGACACAATGAAAGTGCAGGAAAAAGGAAATCCTCTACTATGAAAAAAGGTAATAAATACTTGAAATCGGCTCTAATCGAAGCAGCTCATTCCGACAGAGGATCTAAAACCTATCTAGGCGCATTATATAGACGGACTGCAACTCGAAAGGGTAAAAAACGAGCTGGAATATCCGTTGCTCATGCCATCTTACGCTTTGCTTATTACCTTTTAACGCGGAAAGAAATGTATGTAGACTTGGGCGAAGACTACTTTGATAAACAAAAAGAACAATCTATTATTCGATATTCTGTTCGAAGACTTGAAAGTTTGGGTTACAATGTGACCATCACTGAACTTGGTGCTTCCTAATACAATCTAAAATCAGATCTCTATTTAGGCGCTACCATTTTTTTGAATATAAAGGTCGCGTTTATTTTAGCATGGACTTTTTAGTGCCAGAGATTTTATTTTCATGGGAGTTAAATAATAAAAAAGGCTCTAATTTACCAAAGTCTAATAATAATTCTCAACTTTTTTGAGGGCTGACGTCTGAAACACCTTCCATTATTGATTTCTATTTGCTTTTATGGAACATTTATAAACAGTGTCTCCAAAAGACCGAATGTCGTTTAGATAATCGTATCCATCAGATGAACCATAACAGTTGAACATTCTTACTGCCACTACATTTTCCTCTGGAATGACGAGCAGAGCTACATTTGTGTAACCGAGTAATTGATAGGAATCTTTTGGAACTGTATCGCCTATTTGATTAAAGGTATGGTTAGTGTCTTTAACAAACCATAAAAATCCATTCTTATGAATAGGAAGTCTCGGGTTAGGAGTCTGAATGGATGTTGCCATTTGAATGATTTCTTTAGGAATAAGCTGTTTTCCTCCCCATTTCCCTTCTCTTAAATGAAGGTAACCCCATAAGGCAAGCTCTTGTGCAGACACATACATATTCATTCCAGAACCATCTACTACATCCGTCTCAGTCCAGAAGGGGTTATCTGTATCGCGAATAGTGTTTGCAATTTTTGAATGCGGTTGACTCATCTTAATCCATTCTGTCGATTGAAAGCCGACTGGCACAATGACCTGCTCTTTTACAATATCAGCAACGGAATGTCCCGTTGTTTTTTTAATAATCGTTGTCAACAAATCAATACTGGGACCTCTATATGCCCATGATTCACCAGGTTTATATTCACTTACTAGTTTGCCATCAGCTATTTTAAGTCCATGTGTGTGGGTTAATAAATGACGAATGGTTACTCCTTCATATACGGATAAATTAGATTCTTCAACAAACCGTCGAATCGGATCATCAATGGAAAAGTAGCCATTGTATATAGCGTATGCAGCAGCAAAACCGATATAAGCCTTTCTTACAGATGCAATGTGGAATTGAGTGTCTGCTTTAACATCTCGAGCATGTTTAGCATTAGACTGTTTACCAAAATAAGACTCTGTTACGATTTTGTCGTTATGGATGATAAATAGAGCAGCACCACTGGAACCCAACTTTTTAGCACTTTCTTTCACATGAGTATGTACATCTTCAAATAAGTTTGTGTAATCATTTTTTAATAGCAATTTTTTCACTCTCCTTTGAAAATTTAAAAATGCCCCCAATATGATTGAAGGCACTGTGCAGCATTACTGTTTTTGTCCATTAAGGTCAACAAAAGTTATCTTACTTATGTCACCTATTTATGTATTATGAATGTAGCATACCCCAATAATTTCCGCAATGCTCTGTTATATAAACCAAACATCATACACTTTAGTTACCATTTCTTCCACTAAACTGCGCCGTTAGTTTAATAAAGAAAAAAGAGCTGCATATGCAACTCAATGTTCTTCAAGTAAAGCACCCGATGGTTTAAGAACCTTTGCCTTCTCTCCATATTATTCATCTTGTTGGTTTTGAACGAATTGTTCACCTAAAAGCATTTTTTCTACGTCTTCGCTTCGTTTCTCTAAAATATCCTCTACGGTGTTATCACGAACTATCAGACTAAACGTTTTTTTGTACATTTTAGGTTGCCGTGTTTTCTCAATGTTATTAAGCTTATAAACACGTTTTTGTTGTCGGAAATCGACTAGTGCATCTGGATGAGTATTTTCCTAAAGGATGCTCATATTTCTACCTGTGGAGTTAACGATATAAGAAAGTGGGAAGTTACATAACTCGACCACCTTTGGTTTGCAGTCATATCAATCAAATTCACTATTATTTCACTAGTTTTCACCTTCGAAAATTGGCTCCAAATAATACTGCAGGTATGCCTCCATAAAGTTCAAGAGAAATCTATTTTCTGTAACGAACGTTATTTCATGACGATGTGTATTATTTTTGATCCACGCTGTTGTATTATGTATATTAAGAGTCGTCACTGAATTTGTACTCATTAAATTCCCTAGTGGTTTAAACTATAATTTATTTTAATTTCTTTTTATTTCCTTTTGATGAAAAGCCATTCGATTTTAATAATCTATAAATACGTTCTACTTCCCCTCTAGTACAAGGGAAAGGTCCCAAAATTTCTTCATCTAAAATCAAGACAAACTCTTTCGATGTTTTTACAACAGCAAATTTTCCGTTATCAATAGAATACATATCCATAATCAATTCCCCTTATTTTTAAATTAATTGCAAACTAAACTTTGCATATTCAAGGAAGTTTGAGGCTGCTGCAAGTCGGTTAGCTTCAGTCTGCACTTCATAACGCTCAGCCAGGGGTAAAATTTAGGCTTACAAAATTGGAACGCTCATAGAATCCAATTAACCCATTGCAATGACAGTAATAAGACCAGCCCCTTTAAAACGGTTCAGTAAATGTGAAGAGCAACTGGATAATTGCTTGAACGATAAAAATAGAATGATTCTTATGGTTACTATACCAAATCCTGTTTTTTTAAAATCGGAGAAAGAGGAAAATTTACAAATGTTCCGCCAAAGCATTAAGGTAAACGGTTAAAAGTAAAAAAGTAAATCCCCCTAAAACCATTGAAACATTATGGTTTTAGGGGGAAAAGTGAAGGGTTTCGCATTGTAAGATGTATTCTTGTAAATAGACTATATTTTTATTTTTTTAATTGGTCATATAGTTGATCCATTGCCATTGAGTTCCCAAGAGCTGAATAGTCTAACCAAGGTTGATCTGAAACAACAAAAATTTGGCCCTTTTGAACAGCTTTTAGAGATTTCCATATAGATGATTCAGCAAGTTCTTTGTATACTTTTTCAGCTTCTTCGTTGCTATTTACTACAACAAATATAATATCTGCATCGTAATCACCAATAACTTCTTTTGATATCACTTGATAAGGCTCTTCTGTACCCATTTCTGTAATTCCTGTAGCAGGTTCAAGATTTAAGTCTTTAAATAATATTGGGCCCATTGGTCGTGCTGTTGAGAATACACGTAATTCTTTATCTGTAACACGGATTGCCATTGCTGTTGCATCTTCACCATATTGTTTAGCAAGTAAAGATTTTACTTCCTCCGTTTTCTTTTCGTAATCTGCAATAAATTGTTTCGCTGATTCTTCTTTTTTGAATTTTTCTCCAAGTAATGTTAAATGATCACGCCATGTTCCTTCATCTAAATTATATAGTTGAACGGGTGCAATTTTTTTGTAGTGTTCTAAATTCGCTGCTGCAAATTCTTCATCTGCAACGATAACATCTGGTTCGGAGGAAAGTAATGATTCCATATCAACATCTTTTGCAGGGCCATATTTTGTAGCTTCTGTTAAGTATGGAGCTGCTTGTGGTAAAAAATCACCTAATGAACCGCCAACTACAGAACCAACGGGGGTAATATCTAGGGCAATTAAGTCATTTGTTAAGTGAATTGATAAAGAGCCAATACGTTGTTCTTCAACTACTTTCGTTGTTGAATTAGATGTTGTTGATTCTTCATTTCCACAAGCACCTAAAATTGCTGTTAATAGAGCTAAAGTTACTGGTAAATACCATTTTTTCATATTGTTATACACTCCTGTTGTTTTTTAATAGTAAATAAATAAAATAAGGTCCTCCAATGAAGGATACCAATATACCTGCTGGGATTGGGTTTGCTTCAAATAGAGAACGACCAATCGTATCAGAAAGTAGTAAAATGCCAGCGCCAATCAATGCAGATAAAGGTAGGTTGAGGCGATAGTCACTGCCAACTAATTGACGTGCCAAATGTGGCGCTAAAAGTCCTAAAAAGCTAATATTACCTACGATGGCTACTGAAACGCTTGATAATGCCACAGCCAATATCAATGCGCTATTTTTGGTGCGCTTTACATTAATTCCCGTTGTTTGAGCGAATGCCTCTCCAATTTGTAAAAGGTTTAATCGATGCGCTAAGTGATAGGCAAGAAAACTAAATAGAGCAACCCATGGAATTAAAATAGAAACATGAATCCAATGACGTCCCCAAATATTCCCAAGTAACCAGCTAGCTGCAAAAGAATAAGTATCTTTACTTAAACGTAATGATAAAAATAGCGTTATTGCATTAAAAAGTGCCGATACAGCAATACCAATTAAAATCAATTTATTTGTATTGATACCGCCATTTTTTGATTTTGCTAAATAAACAATCAAAACGGCGGCCAAAGCACCACCTGAAAAGGCGAATAAAGGTATTAAAATTTCAGCATATAAAAATTTTTGACTGAAAAAGCTCATGAATATAATTAATCCACATGAAGCACCCGCATGGAGACCTAATAAACCAGTATCCGCTAAATGGTTGCCCGTATAGGATTGGAGTAATGATCCTGCCACAGCGATACCAGCACCACCGACTAATGCCATCAAGATGCGGGGTAATCGATACTCAAATAATACGAGTATACTATTATCCTGCCCCTGACCAAATAGGATATTCACCACTTCTGGTAAAGAAAGTTGATAGCTTCCTGTGTTAATTGAAAAGAAAAATGTTAGAAAAATGAATATCAAAGTGATCGAGATGTATAATAGAAATGGAATTTTTCGTTTTGGTGCCATTTAAGTTCCCTCCAGTTTCTTCGCGACAAATAGAAAAAATGGCACACCAATAAAGGCAATTAATATTCCTAATGCAAGCTCTTTAGGTGCAAAAATTATTCGAGCTGATAAATCAGCGATTACTACAAGTGTACTCCCTAATAAAGCGCTTACTGGAATATTCCAACGGTAATCATGCCCAACAAATTTACGTGAAAGATGAGGGATAATTAGTCCAACAAAACTAATAGAACCAGCGACTGCAACTCCGACACCACCAAGTAAAACGATAACCCCCATACTTGTGAATAGTAAGAACTTAATGTTAATACCTAAACTCGATGCCATTTCTTGGCCTGTACTTAAAATCGTTAATTGCTTACCAAGTAATGTTGCAATAATGATGGATACGATAACGATAGTAATCAATAAAGGAAGTTGCCCCCATGTAACACCTGCAACTCCACCTGCATACCAAAAAGCCAATTCTTGATTCAAATCAAAATAAATGGCAATACCAGAACTAATTGCATGTAGAAATGCAGCAATCACTGCCCCAGCAATTGTAAATGTTAAAGGGGAAAGATTCCCACGAGCGACAATACCGATTGAAAAGACAAGGAAGGTCGATAGTGCGGCCCCGATGAATGAAAAGAACGTAAGCCAACCGTAGGAAATCGCTGGATAAAATGCAAAACAGATAGTCACAAGAAGTACTGCCCCACCGTTGACTCCTAAAATGCCTATATCAGCAAGGGGATTACGTGTGATTGCTTGAATTACTGTACCAGCGACTGCGAAAGCAGCTCCAACAAATACGGCCCCTAACACTCGTGGTAATCGAACTTCATAAATGATCTGATGTAAGTTATCCTCTGAGTTGTATTGGAAAATGGATGTCCACACTGTGATAAAGGGAATATTTTTAGCCCCTATACTGATTGCAAAAATAATGGAAGCAAAACAGATAATTAAAAGTACGAATATCGTGATCCATTTGTGCCAAGTTGTCATCTCATCACCTCTTATAAACTAGTGTCGTAAGATAGACAAATTGGTTTTTTAGTATAAGGATCTTCACTAATGACAGCATCTATTTGAAAAACCCGCTTTAAATTATCAGTAGTCATCACTTCATCAACGGTTCCAGCTTTTACGATTTGACCAGAATTCATTGAAATCATATAGTCTGAATATCTAGCTGCTAAATTTAAATCATGTAGTACCATAACAATTGTACGATTTTCTTCCACATTCAATTGTTTAAGAAGTTTCATTAAATCAAGTTGATGTGCAAGGTCCAAATAGGTTGTGGGCTCATCTAAATAAATAATGTCCGTTTGCTGAGCTAATGCTAAAGCGACCCAAACGCGTTGACGTTGCCCACCCGACAATGAATCAACAATAGAATTTTCTACGTCATTTAACTTGGTCTTGGAGATTGCCCAGTTAATAATTTCTTGATCTTGAGAGCTTAAAATACCGAAATTCCCTTGATGGGGATACCTTCCGTAAGCAATAAGTTCACGTACTGAAATGTTAGAAGGTGCAATCTGAGACTGCGGAAGTAATGCCATTTTTTTCGCCAAATCTTTTGTTTTATATGAGGTTAAAGCTTGTCCATCTAATAAAATTTGACCTTTGGAATAAGGCAATATTTTTGTTAGAGCCTTTAATAAAGTTGATTTTCCACAACCATTCGGTCCAATAATTGTTGAAATACTATTATCTGGAATATGTAATAATAGGTCTCTAAGAATAATATTTTTATCATATTTTACTTCGATGTCGTGTGCAGAAATTCGAAACAATTTGTTAGTCTCCTTTTACTGAGAATGATTATCGTTATCGAATTGTATTCTATTTGCATTTTAAAGTCAACATAGTATTAAAAAATAAGTTACTTAAATATAAGTTAAATTAAACATCGTTTATTCATTTTCATCCACTTATAAAAGCGTTTAAATATAGCTAAGAAAGGTACATTCAGTATATTCTACTCTGAACTCTATTCTATTCTTTTCCTTCTAGAACCCCCAAAAAAGCTATCTTCAACTGTATCAATCTTTATACAGAATTCACTTGTACAGTTACCTGCATTAGCTTGGACTGGAGGGAGGTTTTCAACAGTATTGCTATTAACAATTGAACCTGGTAATTCATCATCTAAAATGGTTATTTTATAAGGCTCTTTTCGTATAGATTGTTGCTATCAGTTCTTGCCTGTGCGGGTCTTAAGCCGAGGTAAGAGCGTAGTATATGTTATTTGGAATTTCAGTAATAGAGTTACCATATAAATGAATAAGGAGGCGAAAAAAATGTTTAATAAAGACTCAGAAGGCCTACCGGTTGCAGTCTTTTCTATTAATTGGTTATTTTAAGGATATAGAGATGGAATTGCTTGACACCAATCAACTGAAGGAATATCTTGCTATATCCGGCAAGCACTTAAAACCAGCCAGTCTTGCACACCGTACTCGCTTTATGAAATCATTTTTTCGTTGGTCTCATGAAGAAGGATACCTGAGTAAGAATCCAACTTCCAAAATTAAAGAACCGAAAGTAGGAAAGCGGATACCCAAGTATTTAACCGAACGGGAGATTGAACACCTCCGTGAATCCTGTCATTCCGCAATGGAAAAAGCAATTTTCGAATTCATGTTTTCTACTGGTTGCCGAATTAGAGAAATAGTTGCATTAGAAAAGAACCATATTAATTGGTCCAATCAATCCGCAATCGTTAGAGGAAAAGGTGATAAGGAAAGGGAGGTTTATTTTAATACGCGTTGTGACATATGGCTTAAACGTTATATTGAAAGCCGTACTGACAATAATCCTGCCATCTTTGTGACAGTAAGGCAGCGACATAAAATGAGTGTTGCCCAAATGCGATACATCATCAAGCGGATATCAAATCGTGCTGAAATCAATAAAGAAATTCATCCACACCAACTTAGACACAGCTATGCAACTCATTTGTTGAACAATGGAGGATACAAAGTCTTATGGGGCATGAGAAAAGCGAAACAACTAGGATCTACGCTCAATTAAGCGGGAGGCTAAGGAAAGAGTATTATCAGAAGTGCTTTTAAATGTAAAAGGAGCAATGTCTTAAAAGACTTTGCTCCACTTGACAAAAGCCCCCGTTAGTAAAATAAGTTCAATAAAAAAGACCATCAAAATTGATGGTCCTACTTCACAAACTATCACACAGTCATTAAAAACAAAGGACATTGTAGCTAATAAAATTCTTCATTTTTAATTTTATTGTTCCATAACATTTCTAACAAACAATTGCTTATTTTTATGGGCAATTGCACTTACTATTGCAAGTAATAGTCCCGAAATAACGAATACAATTCTAATTCCTAACAAATCCGCTAATAGTCCCATAATAAGAGAGGCAATGCCAAAAATCCCAGTTCCGATAGCACCTAATGAGGTATAAACAGTTGACAACTGTTCTTTTGACACACTAGTTTGTATAACCGTTTGTTGAGGAATTTTTTTAATTTGTCCAAAAAGCCCTACACAGAGCGATAAAAGTAAGGAAATCATAGGAATACTGTTTATGCTAAATAATATTGTGAATAAGAAACTTGCGAATGAACCGACAAAAATAAAGGTTCCTAATTTCTTTTCAACAAAAGAAGAAAATTTAATACAATAAGCACTTCCTAAAATCAGACCTAAAAAGTTAGCTCCATTGATAAATCCCCACCATTTTTCATCAACGTTCAAAGCATCGTTGACAAACACATATAAAATAGCAGCTATCCAAACCGTTGCTGCAATTGTTTCCAAAAATTCTATCCAAGCAATCCTTCTTAATACCGGAGTATTAGATAAAGTTTTCCAACCCTCTTTAATCTTTTCTAGTTTCCCTTTTAACTCGGTTGTTTCATAGATTACACTTTCTAAAAAGCAAAGTAATATGCTTGCAATTACAAATAAACATCCAACTAACCAAATAAGTT
Source organism: Lysinibacillus sp. RC46 (assembly GCF_041262385.1). Classification (NCBI taxonomy): domain Bacteria; kingdom Bacillati; phylum Bacillota; class Bacilli; order Caryophanales; family Bacillaceae; genus Lysinibacillus; species Lysinibacillus sp. RC46. The sequence continues at coordinate 16,357 of NZ_JBGCCF010000055.1, forward strand.
GTTGAGAACTCATAATAATTAGCAATGAACTTCCTACGAACCACATACCTGCTTCTATGACCTGCGTAATAGTTTCTGAAATTCCATTAGCTTGAATTAGATGTTCAGGTTTAACATAGAATGGAGTCAATGTCTGTCGTATTGGATCTGCACATCCGTCAAAAAAAGCAATCAATCCTATTATTAAAAAGATAAAATAATAATTAGCTGCTGTTAAACCAATTAATATAAACCCTAGAATAAAGAGTAAAATCGTCTTTACAATCTGTGACCCAGCAAGTAACCATTTAAGATTTAATTTCTCAACCAAAAGAGGTGTCAGCAGACTGGATATAAACATAGAAGAAGCAATTGTAAATGGCACAAACGATGCTGCAATTGCAGAACCTGTTAATACAAAAATTGTACTTATAACACTGACTATATATAATACATCGCCTATATTAGCGAGTGACTGACCCAATAGTAATAAAGAAAAGTTTCTATTCAATTTCATTATATATCCCCCAATATTTCATTCGAATTTTGGCTTAATAGGGGAATATTAAATTGGACTATTCATTAAAATTTAACTCCTATCATATATCGGACAAATCTGGGGGACGTAGATTTATCACAAATTTTTTATCATCAATAAATATTTATATGAATTATAGCATTGTTTTTCAATATATTACATTAATATCCATATATAATTAATAACTGATATAAGCTCCTTTTAAATTACTGCAACATTAGATTGATTTAATTGTTGTAGTAAATAGGGTCATCTATGGTAAAAAAGAGGATAGAAGAGCTTATTCATTTAAGCTCTTCTATCCTTTTAATTTCTATACATATAATGTGTGACATTGGATGTATTATAGATAAGTGGACATACCTCGGTTAAATCAATAGAATTGAACATAAGAGAGGACGTGTCCGACCATGAGTCAAAAAAAGTAC
>NZ_JBGCCF010000056.1:0-16552 GCF_041262385.1 Lysinibacillus sp. RC46
TGACGGTCTACTCGGGATGTGGAACACTCCAAAAATGGACGTTGCGCAACACAAAAAATTAACTTGAGTGTGTCTACAATCTTGACGTAGATCCATATCAAGTAAATGTTAATTTAATGGGTATTTAATTTTTTCGTTTAATTTCTCTGCTTGATTTATAAAGGAATCCATATTTGTACTTATAGTAATATTTAATCCTAATCCTACTTCACGGAGTGTTTCCCGCAACTCTTCAAAATTCTTTTTATCCTCTTCGGTTAAATCAACAAATCTATATAATTCATCTTTAGGATATTGATTTAATTTAGAATAAAAATGTTCAAGAATGTCGTTGTCACTTTTAGAAAGCGTTCCCAATTGCTTTCCAGTAGTCATACCAAGCCAAATTCCATTCAATACATCTCCTAATTTAGTTGTAACCAAATTGGGTTCGGACCAGTTATCATCAATCTGATTTTCTATCAAACCTTCCAATTCTACTAAATTACGCTGTACTTCCGTAACGAAAACTTGCTCTTTAACAAAATTCATTTTTATAATTCCCCAAGCTACAACTGCGATAAGAAATATGTTCAAACCTATTGAAATTCGAAATAGCACTTTTTTCCTTTTACTCAACTTCATTCTCCCCTTCCAACAAAATTTTACCATAAATATCCTTTGTGGTTATTGAAGTATTTACGCCGTTAGTTGACTAAGAAAAAGATGGAATCTCTACGGAATCCAATCTTGAAGTAAAGCCCCGTTAGCTTAAAAAGGGGTAGCGCAACAAACGTGAATTTCGTACGCTAAGCAAATTTTTAGAGAAAAAGCCGATTTACTCTATGTTTAGAGATAATCGGCTTTGTAAATCAAAGCGGTAAAATAATATGTAGCTTTATGAACCTTATAAATATATATCATTACTTAAATCAGGATTCTTAGTATTCTATAATCAATTAATCCTCATCATAACAATTATCTACAGATTCTTGTAAAGAATCTAATAAATAAGTTCCTTTGAAAAACGACTTCAAAAGACAACAGGGCACTCGCCATCGTTCATTTGATTGGCATTCTAAAGTCTTTCAAACTTTCTCCAAGAATATGGTGTGAAAACCACATCAAATTTTGCTTCATAATAGCCACATTAATTCCAGGCTGGTCAGAACTATATGCCATTCCTTTAAAAATAATTAATTCTGTATCGACTTCCATATCCCTTAATCCTTGATATAGTTCATATGCATTTGGAGTTGGAATTCTTGCATCCTTTTCGCCATGTTGGATTAAAGTCGGGGTACAGGCGGATTTAATATATGTCATTGGTGATGTTTTAGTATAGATTTCTGGATCGTTCCATGGATCATTTCCTAAATACATCTTAATAAAGTAAGGTATATCTGTATTTACATAATGGCTACTCCAATTTGTAATTCCACCTCCAACTGAAATGGCTTTAAATCTACTACTAAATGTAGAACAGAAAGCTGATATATATCCCCCGTTGCTCCATCCCATAACCCCTACTCTCTCTTTATCTGCAATTCCTTTGTCAACTAGTGTATCCACTCCAGATATAACATCATCGTAGTCAGCAATTCCCAGTTTTCTGTAGTTTGCTGTTAGAAATTTATTGCCATAACCAGAGCTTCCCCTGTAGTTTGGTTCTAAAACGATAAAGCCTTTTTCGATAAACTGTTCAATAGGATATTTCTCATTAAAACAGTCTGAAAATATTGGAAAGGATGCCCAAGCCGGTCCACCATGAATTACTACTAATAAGGGATATTTTTTATTTGCGTCAAACTCTACTGGGGTTGATAAAACTCCCTCTATTTCAAGACCATCACTACTTTGCCATGAGATTATTTCCCTGTTACTTTTAAGCTTTCCTTTAAAAAAGCTATTTTCATTCGTTATTTTTTTATCGTCTAAATAGATTTCAAAGGTTTCATTTGTTATCGCCTTATTATAGGATATATGATTTCCATCACTTGTTATAGAAGCCTCCATTATAAAGCTATCTACTTTTTCGCTTAACATTTCCACAGTGCCATTCTCAGATAGCAACCCAATAAGATAATTAGTTTTATTCTGCCATCGAATTAAAATTCCTTTAGCTGTCCACCGTAATGGCATAACCGTACTATCAAAATCTGTTAAAGGTTGAAATAGCTCTCCGCTATTAATATCATAAATCTCTAGCGTACTGTCTTGTATATGGGTCTTATAATAATCCTTCTCCCTTATGCTTGCTGAGTAACATATTTTGCTACCTTCAGGGGAGAAGCAAACACTCCCTCCCAACAATTTATCTATATTTATCTTTTGTAGCTCTCCAGCTTTAATATCTAGTAAGTATAGATTTCCTTTAATAAAATCTCCCATATTCGGACTTGGTGTAGCCATAAATACAACCTTTTTCCCACCATTTGAAATATCAAATTCATGGATATGAAAATCCTTACCATCCGTTAGTTGATAAATAACGCTATTTCCGTGTTCACCTTTATCATTTTGGATCTCTTTTTCTATTTCAATGTAATATAAACAACTATTTTGATATTCCTTACCTATATGATAGAAATCTCCATATAGTTCCTTACGTTTCTTTATCGTCTCAGATTCTTTTGACTGTGCAACATAATAAAATCCATTGCCAGTAGGCTCCCATTTGAATTTACTGACCCCTTCTTTCTCATTAGTAATTTGAACCCCACTATGACCATCTATGGACTTAACAAAGATCTGATTTTTCTTATTATCCCCGTCACCAACTGGGCTAAGGTATGCGATAGCTCTAGAATTTGGAGACCATAAAGGGTATGTACTCTCTATATCCCTAGTTGTTAATTGGTAACACTGCCCCTTATCTTTTTCATATATCCATACATGATTCCTATATGTATTATCTTTCCAGTTAGCTGTCTTCTTTACAAATGCTACGTTTTTGCCATCATCACTTATGTTTGTATCTGATAAGGTTGGTAATGAAATAATCTCTTCTATACTTGGATATGTTTTTTCATTCATATTCATTAATTAACCCCTCTCGTTAAATCTCTTCCAATAAAGTTAGCAGGTACAGGACTTAGTTCTAATTCTCTTGCCCAAACAGAAAGTTGACCTATGTGGTGAATTTCGTGAGTAACTATATGGTGTAATATTTCGTCAACAGTGTATTTATCTTCATCCCAAGAAACACTGACTAATTTTTCTTTTAAATCTCCTACATTTGTTTTTATAAATTCAGCTATTTCATTTCGTAATTTAACTGAAAGAGATTTAACCTTTTCAAGTGTAGGATAATCAGCAAACTGAAATACTACATCTTCTTTGCCTTGAATACCACGAATCCAACTATATTCCACATCAATTATGTGAAAAAGTGTATATAATATATTTCCTACTCCACCCCTGCGGTCTTTTAACAACTCTTCAATTGTCAGTTGATTGCACCAGTCAAACCATTCATCTCTTACCTGCCAGTTGTATTCAAATAATTTAATCATTGTAAGCACTCCAATCTAGCTTATTACAATATATTTCGATATAAATCCAACTATTTCCTTCTTCAACTAACCAGCGCCGTAGTTCGAGTATGATTCTTCACAAATTCTTGATATTCGTAATAAGTAGTAGATTACCTTATTTATTAATTTCCTCTATTGTTCATTAGTTTACTGTAGTATGGGCTACGCTGCGGCTTTTTCCTTTTCAATCGCCATGAACTATTTGAAACCTTTTCCATTTTCATCCGTAAATTAATTACAACAATTTTCCTTTATTATTATTCGGAGGTACTTAAATGAACTCTTTTGCACTTATGGCCTTTTCTTTTGCTTGTTTATCATTCGCCTTTGCTGTCTCAGCTGATGCTAAGATTAAAAAGTTAGAAAAACGTATCGAAGAACTTGAAAGAAATAAGTAATTACTTGAATACATAATGGGATTATAGAGCGATTTAATCGCTCTATTTTTGTTTAATCCTCAAAATGTTCACTATTATTGCTGATACAAAAAAATCTTCGTAAATATACTTGTTTAATTAATAATACCGTAGACTTAATTACCAAAATAAAGGATAATTACCAATATACTTAATAAAAGGAGGTATTAATTTTTCATGTTAAAAAAATTTAGTTTTACAGTTTTACTTTCTGCCATCCTACTACTATTTACATTTTCTATTGGTGCTAGTAAAGCACAAGCAGGTTATGCAGATAACCCTAGTAAACTATACTATGATTTAGCAGACCAAGTTTACAAAGTCGGAAATAAGACAAATGCTGAAATCCAACATGCAATCAATCTTGAACATGGTCCAAATAAATTTAAAGTGATTGATTCGGTAGACATTAACTCTAATCAAAATCATAAGATGGGAGCACCTAGTTACAATTTAGATAGAACTGGCTTTAAAGCAATGACAGTTGTTATTGCCGATCCAAATGGTAGTAAGAAACTATTCATTGCCTTTGCAGGTTCAGAAGATGTTTCAGATTATGCAACAGCAGCATCATCATTATTGAATGGTAGTGTTCCAGGCCAATTACATCAAGCGCACCTCTACCTTAACTATATCTATGATAAATTTGGTTATAAAGACTACCAATGGTATTTTACAGGACATTCTTTAGGTGGATGGTTGGCAGCGAAGTCCTACTTAGACGTTCGTGCTGGAATAACAGTAGTTTCTAACCAAAAGTTTACTCATTATGGTCCTATCAAAAAGGAAAAAATTAGCGGAGTATATACTTTTAATGCTTTACCAGTAGCTAAGTCACAAATGACTGATACTCAATGGACTGCAAACAAAAACCGTACATATCACAGTGATGTAAAAAACCTTTTCGTTGATAATGAATGGTTAAATAGTATACACGATATGCATTCTAGCAAACTATCGTATATCGGTGAAGAAGGTGCAGTGAATAAAAAAATTCCTCATTACACTTCTTTGGATTATTCACCATTAACTCCACTCATAGATATCGTTAACTACTACCGAATTAACAAAAATAAAAATATTGTGGACTATCACAGCATAAAATATCTTTCAAATGACGTGTATCATTAAGTTTTTATTAAAATGTGTATTCATTACTGAATACACATTTTTTTGTCCATTTAGTTTTGCTTAAAATGTACAGTATTTAAATTACGATTTTCTTTTCTAAAGTCCAATATTGTTTAACCGAATCGCTGGCAAAAGCTTTATCTAAGATTGTTTGGATTTTCTGCAAGATTTCATCTGTAACGCATTCATTAGCTCTGTCAGTCCCAATCCTCATACATTTCTAGGTACTCATTTTCGATATAATCTGTAATCATTCGATTAGCGTCTGGAGTCCATGTTTGTGATTAATTAATTTCATTCTCCTACTGCACATTTTCTTTCAGATATTCACTCAATATAGTGTTGTAATTTAATACTGCACTTTGATATATCCTCTCTGTTAGTTAAATAACGGAGAGAAAAATTTACAGATACTAAACTTTTATAAATATACTCGAACTATATCCTTAAACACAAAAAAGCTGAACTAATATCAAAATTAGTTCAACTTAAAAATAGCAAATAAAAATGTTGTACATTGTTTTAAGTGCATTATTTAAACAATTAACTTACTTTTAGTTACCTGAGCGTTCTTTACATCGTTCTGTGCTTTTTTCTGGCGACTCCAAAGCAGTTTCCGGGCTTACCCGATCACTTCTTCTGTCTAGCAGAGCAGTTTTTGGGCTTACCTGATCACTTTTTCTGTCTACCCGAGCAGTTTCCAGGCTTACCTGATCACTCTTCTGTCTTCCAGATTACCTGAGCATTAAAGATTTTACAGCTTAAAATAAACAGTAATTTTTTCATCAAACACTTTTGTCTCTATATATCGTTCGCCATGATCGTCACTCACATAATGAATATCATTTAACAACACATTGGCCTTTAGTAACGCTTCGTGTTGCTGGATGATAGTTGTTGCTTTAGTACTTCCAACAATCGAAATCGATACATATTGCTCAACAGGTAGTTTCCATTGTTTGCGTGTATCTTGAATTGTGCGAATTAATTCCCTAATTTGCCCTTCCTCAAGTAAGCTAGCTGTCAGATGAACTTTCATAAGGACTCGACAAGAAGCATCTTCACTTAAGACGTAATGTTCCTTCACGATAGATTCAGTTAACACATGCGCTTTTAATAATGTTACCTGTTCTCCATCGATCGTTAACGGAACTGAACCTGTTCGCTGTAATACATTTTTCTCCTCATCATTTAAATTCACTACGTAATCTTTTACTTTGTTCACTCTTGCTCCAAATGCTGCACCAGCCGTTTTAAAATTAAGCTTATAATGAACTATTTCGTAAGCTGAAAAATCATTTGTCCAAACGCATTCTTTTATATTTAATTCATCTTTCACGAGCTCGCTATATGGTTGATAATCTGGTAACTCGCCGTCAACAGAGACAATGATTTCACTTAACGGCTGCTTTACCTTGATCCCTTGACTATTACGTATGCTACGGCCTAGCTCAACGATTGTTAAAATATTCGCCATCTCTTTTTCAAGCTTAGCATTAACGAGCGATTCATTGTATGTTGGGTAGTTTTGTAAATGAACACTTTTCCCTGATAATTGTCGATATAAATCCTCTGCGATAAATGGAGTGAATGGTGCTAGTAATTGACAAATTGTCGTTAGTAGCTCATACAGCGTACTATAAGCACCTCGTTTATCCTCTGTCAGCCCATTTGCCCAAAATCTTGCTCGTGAACGACGGATATACCAGTTACTTAGCTCTTCCACAAGCTTGCCGATTTCGCGTGTTGCCTGTGTAAACTGGTAATCATCCATAGATTTTGTCACAAGCTGAATTGTATGATGTAATCGAGACAATACCCAATGATCTAGTTTTGTGCGAGTGCCAGTCTTGTTAGCATCGTACTGGAAGCCATCTATTTCTGCATATAGCTGATAAAATTTGAACGTATTATCTAGTGTATCGACTAGCTTTGATTTCGCATCCATCACTATTTTTGTTGAAAAACGTTTGGGATTCCAAGGAGAACTATCGACTAAAAACGCCCATCGTAAAGCATCCGCTCCGTACTGCTCTATCAGTTCAACTGGCTCTAACGCATTTCCTTTACTTTTCGACATTTTCTGTCCATGCTCATCTAAAACATGCCCTAAAGAAAGTACATTTTTATAAGGTGCCTTTCCTGTGAATAAGGTAGAAACCGCTAATAAACTATAGAAAAAGCCTCGTGTTTGATCGATGCCTTCGATGACCACATCCGCCGGAAATTGATTGTTAAAAGTAGTTAGGTCACCGAAAGGATAATGATGCTGCGCAAATGGCATGGATCCACTATCAAACCAAACATCAATCACTTCAGGTGTACGTTCCATGTCACCACTACACTTTGGACAAGTACACACAACCTCGTCAATATACGGCTTGTGAAGCTCAATGTCATCTATAGTACCCTTCGCTAGTTCTTTTAAAGATGCAATACTATTTGGTGCCACTTCATGACCACAATCCTGACAAACCCACACATTTAGCGGTGTACCCCAATAGCGATTACGGCTAATATTCCAGTCCACTAGGTTTTCTAAGAAATTGCCAAATCTACCGTGCTTAATGTGATCAGGATACCATGTAACTTGTTCATTATTTTGTAAAAGTTTATCTTTCATTGTAGACATATTGATAAACCAGCTGTCAGTCGCGTAGTAAAGCAATGGTGAATCACAGCGCCAGCAATGTGGATAGCTATGCTCATATTTTTCCTTATCAAACAATAGCTCCTTTTTAGCGAGCATTTTAATGATTTCGACGTCGCAATCTTTCACAAATTTACCGGCAAGCTCTGGAACCTCTTCTGTATAGCAACCCTTTAAATCAACAACATTGACAAACGATAGCCCATTTTGCTGAACCGTTTTATAATCGTCCTCCCCATATGCTGGCGCGATATGGACGATACCAGTTCCACTATGCTCTGTGACATAATCCGCTAATACAACGACATGCCCCTTATCAACTGTGACATAAGAAAATGGTGGGGTGTACGATACACCTTCAAATTCATGCCCCTCATGTTCACTTAACACTTCCACAGAATCAGCAAAAACTTTATTCACTAGTGATTTTGCTAAGATATAGACTTTATTGTGCTGCTTCACTCGAACATACATGAGCTTAGGATTCATGGCTAATGCAACATTGGCAGGTAATGTCCATGGAGTCGTTGTCCAGCCAAGAAAATATTCATCTTTATCCTTTAGCTTAAACATTGCCGTGACAGATAAATCCTTTACATCTTTATAGCCCTGCGCAACTTCATGAGAGCTTAATGATGTTTGACAACTAGGACAATAAGGTGAAACGCGGTGGCCCTTATACAAAAGCTTCTCCTTGTGCACATGACTTAAAATATTCCAAACAGACTCAATATAATCATTACTTAACGTTAAATATGGGTCATCCATGTCAATCCAATAGCCTAGCTGCTCTGTAAAGGAGCGCCATTTCTTCTCATAGGTAAAGACACTTCCCTTACACTCTTGAATAAATTGTTCGACACCATATTTCTCAATTTCTTGCTTGCCAGAGATACCTAGCTTTTTTTCCACGCCTAACTCTACAGGCAAACCATGTGTATCCCAGCCAGCTTTACGCTCAACTAAATAACCTTGCATCGTTTTATAACGAGCCACGACATCTTTAATTGTTCTGCCAAATGCGTGCCCTACGTGTGGTAAGCCATTCGCTGTTGGAGGACCTTCGTAAAATACAAAAGGCTTATTGTTAGAACGATTCGCAACAGACGCTTGGAACGTTCCTTCTTGTTCCCACAACTGACGAATACGCGTTTCTCTTTCTACAGTCGTTTCTTTCTTCTCATTAGCTTGCATGTAAATTCCTCCTATACTAATTGTATAAAAGGCATACAAAAAACCCCGTCCCAAGTAAGGGACGGGGTTAACCGCGAATACCACCCTAATTCTATTGAATCAACGTTCAATAGCACTTAGCAACGTACAATCATACGTGTTCTTTTTAACGGTAGACACCCGGATTAGCTTACTATGTTCAGCCAATCTTCTCAGAGAGGATCTTCATGTAACACTTGCACACCGACTTCCACCAATATGTCGGCTCTCTGTAGAACAAAATGAAACACTACTTTTTCTCATCAACGAATTTGTATGCTTTTATTGTCACTCATCTTAACAAACTAATTTTTGTCTGTCAATAATTTCAAAGTACTAATATTGGTAGTGTTTTCCTTATAATTCATTGAGACATGCTTCAATGCTTTTATGAAGAGCTGCGAACTTAGGCTTTCCATTTGTTTTAATATAAAAGCTTTTTACAAAGGTTTTGCAGTTAAAAACTAAGATTCTGTGATGCTGTACATCGAGCTGTCCTTTTTTTACTTTTAAAGTAGCAGGTAATTCTTGCAGCAATTTAATGAGCTCTTGCTCCTCTAAACCATGCTCAAGCATTGTGAAAATAGGCACTAAAATCCGTTCATCTTCTTCGTGAATGAAAGCATAATTTTCTTGCAAAATGGCGTTGTATAATGCGCTTACAATTTCACAATAAGAGGCTTTATTTAATTTCGGATTTTTCACCAATTCATCGATTGCATCAGCCATATGGGCAACACTATGAGCCCACCCTTTCACCGGAACGTAGCCTCTTACATCCTTTTCTGCCGCTAAATAAGCTAGTACTTTATCTTTACAATCAGCGATTTTCTGTTGGGATAAAAAATCATCTGCGTTATCTCTAAACAATATTAGGGCAATCAATAGTGACGTAAATGTACGGGTAAAAACTAAATCTGATTCGCTTTCTTCAATACCCTTGTATAATAAATTATTCAAACATTCCTCTAAAAGCTCCGTTAAAAGTGAATGCTCTAGTAAGTTTTTTTCATGAATCAATTCATAAAACGATCCATAAATTAAGTTATCTCGTAATTCACTATCTAATGAACCGATATGTAGCATCATTGATTGTATGAGATCGGTATGATCCTTTTGCTGCCATGTAATAGCTCCACTTTGTAATTCTTTGAGTATTTCTTTTAAGTCATCTTCCTTCAATAAGTTTTCATTTTGTAGTATACGCACTGTTTCTCTCCTTTTCATGTTTGCTTTTAATCGAATAATCAAAAACCACTTTCACGATAAATGCCATCAAGCTTCCATCCCTCATTAAACCGTACATAAGTAAACTCCTTCTGCTCGTTGTCCATTACAACAATTACTTTGCTTTTCCAAGGAAAGGTCACCGCACGCACCTTTCCATTTCTGACCTCATTGATTTGGTCAGACAAAGAGAGCAGAGTAGATGGAGTAACACTATTTTGTATCAAATATTGCGGACGGTCAGAGCTATCTTGCAACTCCTTCATTACATGTTCATGAAAGGCAATCACTTTTTTATTAGTATCATACATATTAATCCCAAGTGAACCAATGCATAAAACGAGTAGACTTCCCAATAAAATGACATTCTTTTTCTTTAACCCTATATAAAATCCCCATTTATCTTCCTTTTTGTATAAGAAATAATATATGCCTATACATAATGGCCAAACAAAAAGAATTTGCCACATTAACACCACCCAAAAGTCATCACCAAAAGACACTAAATATCTAATCATATTATGATTTAAAAACCAAAGAGGCAAAGTCCAACGCCAAGCTGAATTTTCCTGGGAAAGACTTTTAAAATAGATAAGTATAAGTGGAAAAGATAGAATAAATGCTAACGAATTGTCCATTATTACAGTTATCAATGCTTTATTCACTCCCCAGTACCTATTTTTTAAGAAAACACCATCATACAAATACTTACAATAATTGTACCCTAATCCAAATATATAAAACAGCTAATAAAAAAGCTAGACATTCTTGAAATTTTCGAATGTCTAGCCTTGATTCATTTATGATCTTCGAGTATTTTCATGCTATCTATATCTGCAAAGGTTATTTTAGATTCGGCTTTTTCCCTTCCTATATCTATACTATATTTCACTTCTACATTATCTCCAAGCGACAATGTTGTAGGAGCATCGATTAATGGGAACCACGTACCATTACCGTGTTTTTGTACAATGTCATCAATTGATAATTTACCAATATCCGATTTATCTGCATAGGAAACAACTAAAAATTCATGTTCCTTGATTGCTACGATTAACCCCTTTTTAGAATGGAGTTCTTTTTCCCCAACTGGAATATCAAATTTTTCACGTAAGGCAACTATCTCTTGACTATAGTGCTTCTCTAAATAGTTCATAGCATCTTTCAAGACTAGAAAATATAGTATCGGCCTATTTACATCTTTGTATTGATTCTTTTCCTGCTCCAATAGTGAATTGATTATAGCTAATCTATAAGAATATTGTTCGATAAATTCTTCTCTTGTAAGATTCACCATTTTTAATTGTTCAGTAAATTGCGCTTCGTTTTGATTTATACCTACTTCTATCAATGATTCAAGCTGTTCATCAATTTGTTTTTGCGAAGGTACTATCCCCTTTGACCGAGCGTAAGCATATAAAGATTCAGCCTGTAAAAAGGATTCAAAGTTCTGCTTCTTTGCATCATTGGACCTTTTCTGATCATTTACCCGGGAATCCGTTTCTAAATAGAAGTTTAGAAATTTTTCATCCAATACAGTTGGTATACTTGCTGATTGCTCTTGACTTCCGTTGAATTGGCTATACAGAAATATTCCAATACAAACTGTAAATAAAATAGATAATACACTATATTGCCAACGCCAGGATCTTTTTTTCATCTCACGCTGTTCTAAATGCTGTACAACATTAGTCATCACACGCTTTTTGCTTTCGGTTAAATCATTTATTACCCTCACATCGACTTTACTCATGCAGCAGGACCTCCCATTCAATTTGCTGTAGCTTCGGCTTTAATAGCTCTCGTCCACGACGTAGCCTTGTTTTCACCGTACTCTCCGGAATACTTAAAAGCTCGGCAATTTTAATAACAGGCATTTCCTCAAAATAAAAATAAATTAGGACCTCACGCTGTTTTAATGGTAGTGCTAAGATGGCGTTTTCTACTAAGGTTTGTTCATCCTGCTGTACTAGCATGTCCCTTTTCGTAATAGCCTGCTTGGCAAAGATCTTCTGTTGAACTTGTATTTTACGGTATGTCCAGCTACGTAAATAGTCTTTACTTTTGTTAATGACGAGCCTCGATAAATATGCCCGTAATTCTCCTCTTTCCTCATAGTTTTGCTGATTATCGTAAAATTTGATAAATACATCTTGCACGATATCTTCAGCACTTTGTAAATCTTTGACGTAATAAAAGGCAAGTCGGATGAGCCTTTCTGTATGCTGCTGCATTATTTCTTCGAGTTCTTTAATTTCAAGCAACATCTCTCCCCCTCTCTGCCCTATAAACGGTGCTCACGATAATGAGGTTTGCTTTTTTGTATTTTTTTAAATAAAGATCTGGATAAACTCCGAATTCACTTATTCTAATTTTCATCAGAGAAAGGAGCAATGACCGCTTTTTTATTTGAAGAAAGCACAATATTTGTAGATGGCGTTCCATAAGGCATTGCCTCATCTATAAACTGTTCCAATGTTTCTACTGAATTAGTTGCAATTTTTACGATATAACTTATTTCACCCGCTACACGATAGCATTCAAGGACATCAGGATGTGCTTTACAAAAATCCGAAAGACTTTTACAATCAATTGATTTAAATAAAATAATAGCTTGAATGTCGCGATTCAACTTTTTTAAATTTACTTTTGCACTATAAGCCTCAATAATCCCCTGCTCTTCTAACTTTTTAACACGCTCAATTACTGCTGGAGATGATAAATGAACCATCGAAGCTAATTCCTTCATCGATATTTTTGCATTTCGCTGCAATTGCTGTAATATTTCTGTATCTATTTGATCCATATGTATCCACCTTTTTTAATTAATTAGATTTAATAAAATTCCTTTTATAATAAAGCAATTCATCTAAATAACATTATACAGATTCTGTCATTGAATAGCCTTATTCATTACAATGAAACATATAAAGGAGGCATTAACAACATGAAAAAAATATTATTACTATTAGCAAATGGTTTCGAGGCTGTTGAAGCGAGTGTTTTTACAGATGTACTTGGCTGGAATAAATGGGAGGGAGACGGCACAACTGAAGTCGTGACAGTAGGATTGCATCAGCAATTACAATGTACATGGAATTTTAACGTAACACCTGAAAAGTTACTTCATGAAATTTCATTAGCGGAGTTTGATGCACTAGCGATTCCTGGAGGTTTTGAAGAAGCTGGATTTTATGATGATGCCTTTAGCGAGGAGTTCCAGGCGGTCATTCGTCATTTCGATGAACACAAAAAACCGATTGCAACGGTTTGTGTAGCTTCCCTAATTTTAGGTCATAGCGGAGTACTACATAATCGAAAAGCTACTACTTATAATCATCCAACAAGTAAACGACTGGCACAGCTACAATCCTATGGTGCAGACATCGTAAACGAACGAATTGTTCAAACTGGACATATTATTACATCATCAAATCCTGGCACTGCATTCGACGTTGCTTTTAGCTTACTAGAAATGCTGACATCTGAGGAAAATACAAAAAAGGTAAAGGATTTAATGGGGTTTAAGTAATTAAATGAAGCTGTCTCAATGCGTTAAGTTGAGACAGCTTCATTCGTTTAATTTGATAATAAATGATGTAACTTCGATCCAAGTTCTTTGTTTTTTGTAACCAATGCAATCGTTCTGGACCTTCCAAAATTATTAATCGGTAAGGCAAACAGCTGAAGATGACCGATATTTTTAGCCATTAATTCTGGTACAATCGTAATCCCCATTTCAGCAATTACAGCTCCAAAGATAAAATCCCCAAAGTTCATCTCACTTATGATATTAGGCTTGTAGCCAAGTGATTGTATTTGTTCTACTATCTCCTTCCTTGAATCACAAGGAGCTTGATGGACAATAAGTGGCTCCTCACACAATTCTTCAAGATCCACTACTGTTCTTGAATTAAAACGATGAGTCAACGGAAACACAGCATAGTAAGGCTCCGTAAACAATTCGCAACTCCACAAAGATTCTCCCGTATATTTTGCATCCACAAAGACTGCATCAAGTCTACCTTTTTCCAAAGATTGTAGCAGTTCATTTGACGTATTTTGAATCATTAAAGTTATAGGTCGATCTAGTTGCTTAAGTTCATTCATTTTGTTTGGCAAATAGTAAGTAGCTAAGCTAGGCAGACCACCGATGGCAATAGGGCTGCTCTGACTAAATTGCTGTAATTCTTCACGAATGGTCGTTAATTCAGTCAAAACTGGTGTAATGCGAGTGTAAAAACGTTCGCCAGCTTCTGTTAATTCGATACCAATCGATGTCCTATGAAATAGCTCGATGCCAAGATTATTCTCTAAGTTTCGTATATGTTTACTTAGTGCAGGTTGGGAAAGATTCATGATTTGAGCAGCTTTTGAAAAACTTTTCTGATTGGCTGCGGCAATAAAACTATGTAACCATTCTACATTCATTGTATTCCTCCATACCTTATAACGATTTGTTATACCCTTATAAAATAGTGATTGTTCCATATTCTTGGTTTTTTAGTAACCTATTAAATATAGAAGGTGCATCGATTATAACATAACGTTATAGGACGTCTATACTTAGCATCTTTAATTTTTTTGGAGGTTCAATAAATGAAAAATGTTTTATTATTATCCTTTGGCATGTTTGCCTTGGGCTTTGATGCCTATGTGATTGCAGGGCTTCTCCCAGGAATTAGTGATACGTATCACAAAAGCACTTCACAAGTCGGCCAGGCTGTAAGTATTTTCACTTTATTTTACGCAATATCAGCGCCGTTATTTTCTTCTTTACTTGCAGGAAAACCAATAAAAAAAATCTTAATAGGGTCAATGCTTATCTTTACAATAGCGAATGGCATCACAGCTTTAGCGCCAACCTTTTCTATTCTTCTACTTTCGAGGGCAATTGCGGGGACTGGGGCTGGTTTATTTTCACCATTAGCTGTTGCAGCCTCTACAAAGTTCGTTTCTAGTGAAAAGAGAGGGCGAGCTCTAGGATTGACTATTGGAGGAATGAGTATGGGAACAGTACTAGGGGTTCCTTTAGGTATATATATATCCAACTTATTTGATTGGAAATTAACACTTTGGCTATTGGTTATAATTGGTGTAATTTCTGTTTTATGTATGTGTATTTTACTTCCCAATTTCCCAACAACCCCTCCCCCTGCACTAAATGAACGATTAAAGATGTTTCTAGATAAAAGAGTAACTGTAACTGTATGTATAACATTTTTCGCCAGTGTTGCTAGCCTTGGATTGTATACATATCTATCTCCCGTATTAGAAGACATGGCAGGCTCAGGTAACATAACAAAATATCTTTGGGCATGGGGATTCGGTGGCTTATTTGGAAGTATAATGATTGGATACTTAATCGACTACTTCGGAAAACCAAAAACTTTAGTTACAATCATTTTATTCACTTTAACTTTATCCATTATTTGTATACCATTAATGATTAACTTACCTATAATAAAGTACTTACCATTCTTTGTCTGGGGAGCAATGGGTTGGGCAAGCCAAGCACCTCAACAACATATTTTACTATCATATCAGCCCAGCAACGGAAGCTCCGCAGTGGCCTTAAACAGTTCTGTAAATTATTTAGGCAGTGCAACCGGTGCAAGCTTAGGTGGCATTGTACTGTCCTTACAGATTGGAACAATAACTTTGATTTATTTTGCGGTTATCTCTATGCTAATCGCCATTTGTTTACAGTTCTTTAGTTTGAAGAACAAATTTAGCGTTTAGAAAGTATAAATTTATATAATTGCGATTCTAACTGTTGATTTGATGTTCGTCATTTTGATGGTTAGAATGGCAAATTTGACTGGGTTACCTTCTTTTAGGGTGGCGCTTTTCGTCGTCGGAGATTCTTTCCGTCGCTTTGGCCGTTCTTTCCGTCGTTTCGATGGTTCCATCCGTCGCTATGGCGATTCTTTCCGTCACTTTGGCGGGACCTTCCGTCGTTGGAGATTCTTTCCGTCGCTTTGACCGTTCTTTCCGTCGCTGTGCCGATTCTTTCCGTCACTTTGGCGGGACCTTCCGTCGTCGGAGATTCTTTCCGTCGCTTTGGCCGTTCTTTCCGTCGCTTCGATGGTTCCATCCGTCGCTGTGGCGATTCTTTCCGTCTCTTCGGCGGGACCTTCCGTCGTTGGAGATTCTTTCCGTCGCTTTGGCCGTTCTTTCCGTCGTTTCGATGGTTCCATCCGTCGCTGTGGCGATTCTTTCCGTCACTTTGACCGTTCTTTCCGTCGCTTCGATGGTTCCATCCGTCGCTGTGGCGATTCTTTCCGTCACTCCGGCGGGACCTTACGTCGTCGGAGATTCTTTCCGTCGCTCTGACCGTTCTTTCCGTCGTTTCGATAGTTCTATCCGTCGCTATGGCGATTCTTTCCGTCACTTTGGCG
>NZ_JBGCCF010000057.1:0-14427 GCF_041262385.1 Lysinibacillus sp. RC46
TCCGTCACTTCGGCCTTTCTTTCCGTCGCTTCGACCATTCTTTCCGTCGTAGCCTTTTCTTTCCGTCGCTCTGACTTTTCCTTCCGTCACTTCGGCCTTTCTTTCCGTCGCTTTGACTCTTCTTTCCATATCAGCCTTTTACTTCCGTCGCTCTGACTTTTCCTTCCGTCGTAGCCTTTTCTTTCCGTCGCTCTGACTTTTCCTTCCGTCACTTCGGCCTTTCTTTCCGTCGCTTCGACCATTCTTTCCGTCGTAGCCTTTTCTTTCCGTCGCTCTGACTTTTCCTTCCGTCACTTCGGACTTTCTTTCCGTCGCTCTGACTTTTCCTTCCGTCGCTTTGGCCTTTCTTTCCGTCGCTTCGACTATTCTTTCCGTCGCTCTGACTTTTCCTTCCGTCACTTCGGCCTTTCTTTCCGTCGCTTTGACTCTTCTTTCCATATCAGCCTTTTACTTCCGTCGCTCTGACTTTTCCTTCCGTCGCTTTGGCCTTTCTTTCCGTCGCTTCGACTATTCTTTCCGTCGCAGCCTTTTCTTTCCGTCGCTCTGGCTTTTCCTTCCGTCGCTTCGACCTTTCTTTCCGTCGCTCTGACTTTTCCTTCCGTCGCTTCGGCCTTTCTTTCCGTCGTAGCCTTTTCTTTCCGTCGTTCTGACTTTTCCTTCCGTCACTTCGGCCTTTCTTTCCGTCGCTTTGACTCTTCTTTCCGTCTCAGCCTTTTACTTCCGTCGCTCTGACTATTCCTTCCGTCGCTTCGGCCTTTCTTTCCGTCGCTTCGACTATTCTTTCCGTCGTAGCCTTTTCTTTCCATCGTTCTGACTTTTCCTTCCGTCACTTCGGCCATTCCTTCCGTCACTTCGGCCATTCCTTCCGTCGCTCTGACTTTTCCTTCCGTCGCTTTGGCTCTTCTACCCATCATTTCTATCAACGACTTTGGCCTTTCTTTCCCTCGTCCCATCCTTACTTCCCATCGCTTTGACTCTATTTTCAGGACCTATTTATTCGGTGCAAAAGCGCAAAAAAACTGTCCAACATGTAAGTTTTACTGTTTGGACAGTTTTTGCATCATAGTTTTTTAATCTTCTTTTTCGATTAGTGCTGCTAATGCTGTAACCGCTTGCTCAGCATCGTTGCCATCGCCACTAAGTACAACCTCTGTTCCTTTTGCAATGGCTAAGCTCATAACACCCATAATGGATTTAGCATTTACTTTTTTCTCGTCTTTTTCCAGAAAGACATCGGCGCTAAAACGATTTGCTTCTTGTACAAATAGTGCTGCTTGTCTAGCTTGTAGTCCTAATTTTAATTTCACATGGACTCTTCTCTCGGTCATTCTTAAAACTCCCCTTTACTACCGTTCATCTATTATTTTTATCTTACCTTACTTACTAGCAAAAGAACAAGACACGAATCAATTATGCCTCCGCATAATTGCCGGCTTTCGGTACGACAGACATTTGTAACTGCCGCTTCGCTTTCGTTACATAAAACACCTGTAGCTCACGCTTCGCTTTCGCTACAGAAAATAATTACTGAAAGAAGTTAAACATCACATTCATACCTGAAAAGTATGAAAATTTAACCACCAATTTTTTCTCCGCTTCTTAATGCATCGGCAATTTCATCTATTTTCCGTAATCGATGATTGACACCGGATTTACTAACCGTTCCACTTGATACCATTTCACCAAGTTCTTTTAGTGTTACATCTTGGTATTCTACGCGTAATCGTGCAATTTCACGCAGTTTTTCTGGCAATTGATCTAGACCAATTGAATTTTCAATAAATCGGATATTCTCTACTTGACGTAATGCTGCGCCTATTGTTTTATTCAAGTTCGCTGTTTCACAGTTAACTATGCGATTAACACTATTTCTCATGTCGCGCAATATGCGAACGTCTTCGAATTTCATCATTGCTTGATGCGCTCCAACAATATTAAGGAAATCAGAAATTTTTTCGGCTTCTTTTAAATAAGTTACAAAGCCTTTTTTTCGTTCAATTGTTTTTGCATTTAGCTCAAATTCATTCATTAAATCCATTAAAGCCTCGCCATGCTCTTTATATAATGAATAAATTTCTAAATGGTAGGCCGATGTTTCTGGATTGTTGACAGAGCCACCAGCTAAAAACGCACCCCGTAAGTATGCTCTTTTTTGACCACTCTTTTTAATGAGCTTCCGAGAAATAGTATGATTAAATTGAAAGTCGTCTGAGATGATTTCTAAATCAATCAGTAGCTCACGGGCACCTTCTCTTACGCGGCAAATGTATACGTTATTTTTTTTCAAACGCATTTTTTTTCTAACAAGTAACTCTACATTATATGGATACAGCTTCTTCATAATCGTATAAAGTCTTCTTGCGATTGCAGCGTTTTCAGTTTGTACGTCTAAGCTTAACTGTTTATTAGCAAAGGATAATGAACCATTCATACGAATTAGGGCAGATACTTCTGCTTTCATACAATGATTGTCCGCTTCTATTTGAGTTAACTCTTTTTTCGTTTCAGAAGCAAAAGACATATCACGCCCTCCTTTCAACTTTTTGTTCTATGTATATGTTCATCTTATCATATACAATAAGCGCTTTATGATTCACTAACTTCTTGTTTATAGATATTTGCGTAATCTACAAGCCATTTCGCAACGTTTGTAGCATTATGACGCACCGTCCCATCTGGGCGAATCGTGGCAATATCTCGTTGAATAACCTCTAATCCCATACTTTCAAGCTTTGCAACGTCAAATGTTACTGGTTCAGCACACTCTTCCTTATAAAGCTCTTTTACAGGATGAGGAAGTTTTACATCATTTACCAATATAGAATCGATGAAGGAGTCTTCCACATGCTTATATATAGCTTTAACATGATCGCCTGCTGTATAGGAAATGGTTTCACCTTTTTGAGTCATTAAATTACAAACGTAAATTTTTCTTCCTTTAGCCTTTACAACAGCATCTCCTATTCCTTTTACAAGGAGGTTTGGAATAATGCTTGTATATAAACTTCCTGGACCAATTAAAATATAGTCAGCACGATGAATTGCTCGAATAGCCTCTGGTAACGGTTTCACGTTTTCTGGCACTAAAAAAACACGACTAACTCGTTTTTTAGCCTTTGGGATTTTAGATTCCCCTTCAATGATTGAACCGTCCTCAAGTTCAGCATGTAAATTTATCTTTTTATTGGCTGCTGGTATGACGCGACCATGAACCTTTAAAACCTTTCCCATTTCACTAATAGCATGGTTAAAGTCCCCAGTAATATCTGTTAAAGCAGTCAGCATTAAATTACCTAATGAATGCCCACGTAAATCTTCCGATGCAGAAAAACGGTATTGAAACATTTGCTCTACAAGCGGCTCAACATCCGATAACGCCGCGATCACATTACGGACATCACCTGGTGGTGGAATATCATAGTCATCTCGTAAGCGTCCCGAAGAACCACCATCATCTGCTACTGTCACAATTGCAGTAATATCAAATGGGTGGTGCTTGAGCCCTCGTAGTAACGTAGAAAGCCCCGTACCACCACCAATTACAACAAGCTTTGTTCGCTTCTTTCCCATTCACTCAATCCTTTCTACGATTGATGTCACGATGTGTAATAACAGTGTTTTCCTTCCCAGCTAAATATGCCCCAAAATACTCTGCTAATGTTACTGAACGATGCTGTCCTCCAGTACATCCAAAGGCAATGACAAGTTGTGATTTGCCCTCTTGTCTATAGAGTGGAATCATAAATTCAAACAAATCCGTTAGTTTCTGAATGAGTGTTTGCGTATCTTCAAGTGCCAGAACATAAGAAGATACCTCAGTTTGTAATCCCGTTTTATGGCGTAACTCTTCTACATAATATGGATTTTTTAAAAAACGGACATCAAATACTAAGTCGGCATCTATCGGCATACCATGTTTAAATCCAAAAGACATGATATTTACCGAGAAAATATTATCAGCATCACTGGCAAATTCTTTAGCGATTTTTTCACGTAGCTCTTTAGGCTTCATATTAGATGTATTATAGACAAATTTAGCGCGACCTTTTACTTCGGATAAAAGTTTACGTTCTTGTTTTATGCCATCTAATGGCAAACCATTTACAGCTAATGGATGTGCACGTCTTGTCTCTTTATAACGTCTAACTAAAGCTGCATCATCTGCATCTAAAAATAAAATTCGTGCAACTATATCGCCTTCTTTAAGAATATGGTCGAGAGCGCCGATAAGAGAATCAAAAAAGTCGCCACCACGCATATCCATGACAGCTGCTATACGTGTAATATTTTTACCAGAATCCCTTAGTAAGGTTAAAAATGTTGTGAGTAGCGCTGGTGGTAAATTATCAATACAGTAATACCCTAAATCCTCAAAGCTTTGAATAGCTACTGTTTTCCCAGCTCCAGACATTCCTGTAATAATAACCAATTCATGTGTACCTTTTGGTCCTTCAACCACCACTGTCATGCAGCTCCTTTATTGTTCGATTGATATTTGTATTTTCTCATGCAGTAATTCAAAATCAGTTGTGTATTCAAATGTACCGTACTGAATGCCTGTTTGTGAGATAGCAAATTGTAAGTTTGTTCGATCACCTTCAGCCATTGGCAAATGTTTCAAATCCTCTACTGGGTGCCATGCAAGTTTGCCTTCTCTAGTTTCTTTAAACGGTACTCCTTCTACATCCTTTGCAACAAATGTATAAAGCATCCATTCGTCCACTACCTCATTATTTTCTTTAATAACCATCGTATAAACACCTTTTAAATGAGCATTTATTGGTGTGACATTTGTTTCTTCTTTAAACTCACGTACTGCAGCCTCATAAATCGATTCACCGCTCTCCATTTTACCGCCAGGAGCTACGAACCAGCCACGTCTCGGCTTCTGAAGTAATAACACTTGACCGTCTTTTACGGCTATTAAATTTGCAATCCTTTGCATAGGCACACCTCTAATCTCTTTTGCATTCTACCTTTTATTATAGCAAGACCAAACAAGGTTTGTCCTCAATTCTAAACTTTACTTCATTTGCAATTTTAACTTCATCGATACTGTTTTTAACCTCTACTCAAACATATGAAACTCCGCCATAAAAATTTCCGTTCATAACAAAAATAGGTTGCTCCACCTAATTTGGCGGAAACAACCTACTCAACAAAATAAAAGGGGGATTGCTAATTACAATTTATATATTACACCTTTTATATGTCATTCAAGTTACAACTATATTAAGACCGTATTAAAATTGTATTTTTTTCCTTAAAATAACGATCTTGGGCTAATCACCGTAACGTGTGGTTGATTTCCGTTCCGACCGAGCGCTTTCCTGGGGGCGTCCGATGAGCCGCTTCGTTGCTGTCGCTTCGCTTTCGCACAGAAAACATCCGCTTCGCTGCAGGGTCTCGGGCCAACACGATGTTGGTCACGAAGGCGTTATCACAGGATGTGATGGTTTTAGCCTTCGTTCCTCTATTGCTAATCCCCGAGGAGTCGCCCAGTCTCCACTCCAATCAACTTATATAAATGACATACATTTCAAAAAAATGTCATCCACAACTCTGGTGATGAAACTGCCTTTAGCAATGATCACTTTAAGCATTAATTTTTTCTAATAATTCTTCCACATAGTGCTGTACTGCTTGTGCTGCGATACTTCCGTCACCTGTCGCTGTAACGATTTGACGAAGTGATTTTTCACGTACATCTCCAGCAGCGAAGATACCTGGTACTGTCGTTTCCATATTATCATTTGTCAAAATATAACCAGCCTCATTTAAAATACCTAGAGACTCAAATGGTTTTGTTAATGGGAGCATACCAATGTATACGAATACGCCATCAGTAGCAAAATTAGATTCAACACCATCTACAGTTGATTGTAATGTTACACTTCCAACTTTACCGTTTGCCTCATTAATTTCTTTGACTGTTGCATTCCAAATGAAATCAATTTTTTCGTTAGCAAAGGCACGATCTTGGAGAATTTTTTGTGCACGTAATTTATCACGACGGTGCACAATTGTTACTTTATCAGCAAAGCGAGTTAAATAAACGCCTTCTTCAACAGCTGAATCTCCGCCACCTACGACAACAAGATTTTTTTGTTTGAAGAATGCACCATCACATACTGCACAATAGCTGACACCGCGGCCACCAAGTTCTTTTTCGCCAGGCACGCCCATTTTTTTATACTCGGCACCTGTAGAAAGAATAATTGCTCGTGTTTTATATTCTTTAGCACCTGAAATTATTGTTTTATATTCCTCACCATCAATAATTTCTGTTACATCGCCATATGCATACTCTGCACCAAATTTCTTAGCATGATCGAACATTTTTGTAGATAGCTCAGGCCCTAAAATTGTATCAAACCCAGGATAGTTTTCTACTTCTTCTGTATTTGCCATTTGTCCGCCAGGGATTCCACGTTCAATCATTAAAGTTGAAAGGTTGGCACGTGATGTATAAACAGCAGCAGTCATTCCAGCTGGACCTGCACCAATTATTACTACATCATAAATTTTTTCTTCTGACATAAATACTTCCCCCTAAACAGATTTTTTACTTTTTTATAATAATGTTAGTATGTTCATCGTATGTGAAAGTAAAAAGTTATTCAACTATGTTGCTCACGGTCTAATTATGAGTGTCTGGTAAAAACATTAAAATTTCTTCAATATACTTCGATAAAGTTGACACTGATACTCCGTATTGCTGAGCGATCTCTTTTTTTGTAACCTTGAGCATTCTGGAAGAACGAAATAAGTAATCATTTGCTCCTGCAATAGCTGCTGGATTTGTAAAACGATAATTGTTCATCAATGCTTGCTCACAAAGCACAAACCACATTTGGAACATTGGTGCAATTATTGTCGTTAGCTTTTCATACTGTTCTAGTAAAATTTCTGGCACACTTACTGCTCGTATAAAGCTAGCCTCTACTTTGTTTTTCATATCAAATTGATGTTCTAGTGCATAAGCGAGGAATAGCTTTTCATACGCATTAAATTGGTCAACATCTATCCATTTTGGATGCGCAATAATTTCCTGTTTATGTGCTGTACAGCTTAGTAAAAACAACCCAAATATCCGTTCACTTGTATATTCGCTCTCTAGCTTTTCCACAATATAATCACGGTCATGTTCTAATGCATCAAGTGAATAATTGTTTTCTTCTTGACGCCAAGGTTCAAAGCCTTCTTTATCGGGATCCAGCTCAAGTAGCTGCTCCCATGTACTCTTTGAAATTTCTTCATGTCCTGAGAAATAAGCGGCATGTGATAACCAAAAGTAAAAGCCAGCATCGCCTACATAGCCTCTTTTCTGCATGCTACGCAACCATTTAAATGCTAAATCATATTGTCCAACGAGCGCTAATGTAGCACCCAGCTTGTAGCGATGTTCCCATAAGTATGGCTGAATTTTCACAAGTATTTCTAAAAGATCCTTTAAATCTTCTTCATTTTTTTCATAGTATGCGATAACCGTTAAATTACATAGTGCATGTAAATTCCCTTTATTTTCGCGTAATACAGTGTTTAGCAGAGCTTTCGCTTGTTCTGCTTCACCCACATAAAAATAGGCAAGGGCTAAGTTGTTATAAGCTGACCAAAAATCTGGTCTGTCTTCAATTAAGTCTTCTAGCATTTTAATAGCTTCAGGGAAATCTCCCTTTTCCATACAACGTCTTGCCTGTTCTTGTCGATATAAGTCTTCAGCAGAACCTTCAAGCTCCTCAAAATCATCCTGCTCAAAATCAACAAACTCTAATATTTCAGCAGCTTCATCTGCATAGGCACCTTCTGGCTCTAATTGTAAATATTGCTCTGCAAAGCGCTTAGCGTCATGTATGATACCGATACATCCTGAAACCTCTGCCATGTAAAAAATAATTTCTGGATTATCTTTATCTATCTGATAGGCACGACGAAGAAGATCATACGCTTCCTCAAAACGTTGACCCTCTAACTCTATTATCGCTAATTGTAATAAAATCATCGGATCATCAGGACTTAAATCAACTGCTCGCTGTAAATATTTATAGGCTTTATTCATTTGTCCGCTATTCATTGCTTGAATTGATTTTTTATAATAATAGTCGCCTGTTGGAATGAACGACACTATATTCGTTTGATTCTCTTTTTGACGTTTCTTTTCCAAAACATTTCCTCCGAAACAAGAAATAAGGAACGTATTATACGTTCCTTTACACAGTAACTTCTATTATAGCATACAATAAGCAATATGCCGTTATTTCTCCTCGTGACGTTTTTCTAACACATGTAACACGTCATAAACGCTTACTTTTTGCTCTTGTAGTAACACTAATAGGTGATAAATTAAATCGGCAGACTCCCACTTCACTTCTTCTGCATCGCGATTTTTTGCACCTATGACAACTTCAGTTGCTTCTTCTCCAACTTTTTTACAAATTTTATCGATACCTTTATCGAATAAATATGTAGTATACGCCCCTTCTGGCATTTCTTGCTCGCGTTTTTCAATGACCTTTACGAGTTTAGAAATAATCTCAACAGATCCTACCTTGTCATTTTGCTGAATAATCTCCGTAAAGCAAGAAGTTGTTCCATTATGGCAAGCCGGTCCAGCAGGAATTACTTCCACAACTAATGCGTCACTATCACAGTCCGCCTTAATAGATATCACTTTTTGCGTATGACCACTCGTTGCCCCTTTGTGCCAGAGTTCTTGACGTGAACGTGAGAAGAACCATGTTTCTCCCGATTCAAGTGTTTTCTCTAGAGATTCTTTATTCATATACGCTACAGTTAGTACTTCTTTTGTATTAGCATCTTGTACAACCGCAGTGACAAGACCTTTTTCATCAAATTTAATGCTGTCAATCATCTTATTGCCACTCCTTTTTCACGTAAGTATTCTTTTACTTGTGCTACGCTCGTTTCTTTGTAATGGAAGATGGATGCGGCAAGTGCTGCATCTGCATCGATATCTTCAGCTAATACTTCGTAAAAATGTTCGGCATTTCCTGCACCGCCGCTTGCAATAACAGGAACTGTCACAGCCTCTCTCACAGCTTTTGTTAAGGCTAAATCAAAACCAGATTTCTCACCGTCCTGATTCATACTCGTTAATAAAATTTCACCTGCACCTAAGCGAACCGCTTCCTTCGCCCATTCAGTTACTCGCCATGTTGTTTTGTTTCGGCCCCCATGCGTATAAACCATCCATGTGGCATCTTCTTCGCTATAGCGGGCATCAATAGCTACAACAATACATTGTGCGCCAAAAAAGTCAGAACCTTCTTTAATGAGCTCTGGTCGCTCTAAAGCAGACGTATTCACTGATACTTTATCGGCACCTGCACGTAAAATACGTTTCATATCATCTAACGTTCGAATTCCACCACCTACTGTGAATGGAATGGCTAATGTAGCTGCAGTTTGCCGTACGACATCCACCATTGTTTCACGTCCTTCATGTGATGCCGAAATATCTAGAAACACAAGCTCATCTGCCCCTTGTTCATCATAAAACTTAGCAAGCTCAACTGGGTCACCCGCATCACGTAATGACACAAACTGTACACCTTTTACAACACGTCCCTCTTTTACATCAAGACATGGAATAATACGCTTTGTTAACATGATGCCACCCCCTTCAACCATTGTTCTAATAAATGCACACCTAGTTCACCTGACTTTTCGGGATGGAACTGCATGCCCGTAATAGAGCCATTTGCCACAATGCCAGGAACCTTAATATCATGATAATCCGCATAAGCGACAAGCTCCGTTTCATCGATATCGGTTGCATAAAATGAGTGCACAAAATAAACATGCTTTGCCGTTACTTCGCCATTTAACCAAGAAGGACGGTTTGTCACTTCGAGCTCATTCCACCCCATATGCGGCACTCGATACTCCTGCCCAGCGTTGTCACCAGTAAATCGTTTAATGCTTCCTTTAAAAAAGCCTAGACCTTTCGTTGGGGCTACCTCTTCACTTTGCTCAAATAATAATTGCATGCCTAAGCAAATTCCAAGAAGTGGTCGATTTTCTGCTTTCACCTTGTGCAAATATTGATCTAAATTCGTTTCAGCTAAACGTTTGATGGCATCTGGAAATGCTCCAACACCAGGAAGCAACAGTGCATCTGTTGTATCTAGCACTTTTTCATTAGCCGTGACAACAACCTCACAGCCTAGTCGTTTTAATGCCTGTTCAACGCTAAATAAATTCCCCATGCCATAATCAATAACACCTATTTTCACGTTAACAGCCCCTTAGTCGATGGTACACCTTTAACACGTGGATCAATTTCCACTGCTGCATCAATGGCACGTGCTAACGCCTTAAAAACAGCTTCAATAATATGATGTGTATTATGGCCATAAGGTACGATGACATGAACATTCATCCGAGCCTCGAGTGCAAACTTCCACAAAAATTCATGTACTAATTCAGTATCGAAGCTACCGACCTTTTCCTTCAACTGTGGCACACGATATTCTAAGTGCGGACGATTTGAGCAATCCACCACGACCTGTGCAAGTGCATCATCCATTGGCACAAATGCTGTGCCGTAACGCTTTATTCCTTTTTTATCACCGAGCGCTTCGCGAATAGCTTGGCCTAATACAATTCCGAGGTCCTCTGTTGTATGATGATCATCTATATATGTATCACCATTGGCTTCTATCGTCCCATCAAAAAGCCCATGTTTGATAAATAGGTCAAGCATGTGATCCATAAAGCCAACACCCGTTTTAATATTTGCCTTCCCTTCACCATCTAAATCGATGGCTACCGAAATTTGTGTTTCGTTTGTCGTACGTTCAACTTTTGCATATCGT
The DNA here is from genome assembly GCF_041262385.1 of Lysinibacillus sp. RC46. Classification (NCBI taxonomy): domain Bacteria; kingdom Bacillati; phylum Bacillota; class Bacilli; order Caryophanales; family Bacillaceae; genus Lysinibacillus; species Lysinibacillus sp. RC46. The sequence continues at coordinate 10,839 of NZ_JBGCCF010000057.1, forward strand.
TTTTTTCCAGTCATTGTACTACTCCTTTTCCCATCCACGCGATTCGACTGCACGTGCATGGCCTTCTAAGCCTTCCATACGTGCTAGACGTGCAATTTTCGGTGCGTTTTCTGCCCAAGTTTTTTCACTATAAAAGACGACGCTCGATTTTTTCACAAAATCATCGACGTTTAAGCCACTTGCAAAGCGTGCAGTGCTATTCGTTGGAAGCACATGATTTGTCCCTGCGAAGTAATCACCAACTGGTTCAGAGCTATAACGACCGATGAAAATACCCCCTGAATGTCGTACTTGCTCAGCTACAGCCTCAGCATTTTTTGTGACAATTTCTAAATGCTCAGGTGCTAGAGAATTAATGGCCTCTACGGCATCTGCCATCGTTTCAGCCACATAAATGGCACCAAAGTTTTCTATAGATGCACGTGCGACCTCTTCACGCGGTAAAGTCGTTAATTGCTTCTCCACTTCATCAGCTACTTTTATAGCCAATTGCTCAGAAGTCGTCACTAAAATGGCACAAGCCAATTTATCATGCTCAGCCTGTGATAAAAGGTCAGCCGCGATTTCATCAGCAAATGCTGTGTCGTCTGCTATCACTGCAATTTCACTTGGGCCAGCAATCATATCAATCGCTACCTCACCAAAAACCTCACGTTTTGCTAATGCTACAAAAATATTTCCTGGACCCGTTATTTTATCAACCGGAGAAATTGTCTCTGTTCCATATGCAAGAGCCGCAATCGCCTGAGCTCCACCGATTTTATATATTTCTGCTACTCCTAAAATATGCGCTGCAGCTAGTACGCCTGGAGGTAAATTTCCATCGCGACCTGCTGGAGATGTAATTACTATGCGTTTGACACCAGCTACTTGTGCAGGAATAACGTTCATCAAGACCGAAGATGGGTACGCTGCTGTACCACCAGGAACATAAAGACCTACTGCATCAAGCGCAGTAATTCGTTGCCCAAGCCATGAACCATCTTTAAGCTCTAAGCGATAACCTGAGCGCTTTTGCTGTTCGTGATAAAAGCGAATATTTTGAGCTGCTTCTGTTAAATCTGCATAAAGCTGTTGATCAATTGCATTTGCGCCCTCTTCAATTTCTTCCTTCGTTACGCGTAAATGATTAGGGGCAAAGCCATCCCATTTTTCTGTATAAAAACGTATGGCTGCGTCACCTTGTTCACGAACGTCTGCTAATACTTGACGCACAACCTTTAACTGTTCTTCATTTCCACCTTCAAGTGGTCTCTTTAAAGAAATACCTTTTGCTAGCTTTGTTATTTTCATAGGATTAATCTCCTTTAAATCTAGGAATGTGCCTCTTCCAGACAGTAGACATTTTATTTAACGCATTTTTTCAAACGTTTCACAAGATCGATAATACGATCACTCTTCATGCGATAGCTTACGGGATTGGCAATTAATCGTGATGATACGTCGGTAATAAATTCATACTCCACTAAGCCATTTTCTTTCAGCGTCCGGCCTGTTGAAACAATATCGACAATTCGATCTGCTAAGTCAATCATGGGCGCCAATTCAATCGAACCATTTAGCTCAATAATTTCAACCTGCTCTCCAATACCCTTATAATATTTCATTGCAATATTAGGATATTTTGTCGCTATTCTCGGTGCAATTTCATTCATCGTCGTATTAGGTAAGCCCGCTGATGCGATATAACAAGTACTTATTTTTAAATCCAGTAATTCATGAACTTCTCGTTGCTGTTCTAACAAAACATCTTTACCTGCAATACCAATATCCGCTACACCGTGCTCAACATAAACAGGAACATCCATTGGTTTTGCTAATATAAAACGTATTTTCTCTTCCGGAATTTCAAGCATTAATTTACGAGACATTTCGACTTCTTCTGGTAAATTAAAGCCAGCTTCTAAAAGCATCTGATATGCCTCGTCAAAAATGCGTCCCTTCGGCATAGCAATTGTTAATTCATTCACCTTCAACGTCCTCCTGTCCCACCACAACTACTTCTGTAAAGTGTGCTAAAAAAACTGCTTCATCGACAAGGCTAGTCCTTAACTGTAAGGTAACCTGTTTACCGACTGCTCGTAGCGTCTGTACCTTGGCAAGAGCCGCTTCAAATTGTTCTTCCTCAAATAGCACGACTGTAGCTTCTTGTCGTTCATCAGATTGCGCATCAATTGTTTCTAATAGGCGGTCAACACGAATACTAAATCCTGTAGCACCTACTTTTGAGCCAAATACCTCCAGCAATCCGTCATAGCGTCCCCCATTGCCTAATGGAAAACCACTGCCGGTTGCAAACACTTCAAATAACATGCCTGTGTAATAGCTCATGTGACTAGAAAGTGTAAAATCAAAGGCTACATAATCCGCTAAGTTTGCCATTTCAAGTAGCTTATCGAGCTGTTGCATATATTCTAATGCGTCATTTTTCCGCACATATTTTTCAATATCTTGAATTTCTTTTAAATGTATTGCTTCTTCAATAAATTGCAATAATGCATCGGATTTTGTTTTAGGTAAATCAAATGATTCTACCGCTTCTTCAAACCCTACGTAATTGCGTTGCACAAGCAGCGTCCGAAGTATATTTTGTTGTTCAACGCTTTCTGTATAATCTTGTAAAATGCAATTTAATATACCTGCATGACCGATCGTCACTTTAAATTTCGTTAATCCAAATTGCTTTAATAACTCCATTGCTGTAACAATAACCTCAGCATCCGCAAAGACAGAATTGTCTCCAATTAACTCAATCCCCATCTGATCAAATTCTGCTGGGCGTCCACCTTCCGCTTCTTGTGCTCGAAAGACACTAGCAAAATAAGCAAGGCGTAAGGGAATCATCTCTTTTAATAATTTCGATGTTGCTACACGTGCAATCGGTGTTGTCATATCAGGTCGTAGTACTAACGTGTTGCCCTGGCCATCTACTAATTTAAATAATTGCGCATTGGCTATCGCTGATGCTTTGCCGACTGTATCAAAATACTCTACTGCAGGCGTTTTAATAAATTCATAGCCTCTTCTGCATAAAAAATCTCGCCCTGTATTTCTTACAGCCTCTACCTTTTCAAAAATTTGCGGAAATGTATCGCGCATTCCAAGTGGTTTTTCAAACATTTTAATCGACGACAATTTTGACACTTCCTCACGTTTCACTTTAACTCACTAGAGTATTAGAGAATTAGATTATGAAAGAATTCTATCTTATTTCTTCTTGCTAGTCAATGCAACTCTGTTTAAATTATCGAATAATTTCAATACTGATTATTCTGTTAATTATACTCGAAAATAAATAAATTGAAACTTTATTCAGCAGAAGAAGCAAGCTTTTCTCTCCTTAAACTTGTAAACCTTTAGACAAAAAACTATGTGAATCTTTTTGCTCTTTGGCAGGTGGATGTCGATAAAATTCAGAAGTTGGGTGATAAAACGTGAAAGTTAGTCGATAAAACTAAAAAGTTAATGTCATTCTGTTAAAACGTATGTCATGCGAATCAGTTGATTGAGGTGAACTTGACGACATAGAAAGTAAAAGGATTCACACACAGTTTTGAGTAATGAATCCTTTTTTGCCCTTTGGCAGGTG
>NZ_JBGCCF010000058.1:0-12181 GCF_041262385.1 Lysinibacillus sp. RC46
TAAAAGCGGAAAAATCGCTGATAGAACCACGAACATCGCTGATAAAAGCGGAAGAATCGCTGATAGAACCACGAACATCGCTGATAAAAGCGGAAGAATCGCTGATAGAACCACGAACATCGCTGATAAAACCACAAAAACCGCTGATATAACATCAAACATCGCTGATAAAACCATCCAACCCATCGATACAATCACAACTTCTAACTTAAGCTATTTGTTGTAAATGAGTTTTAGTAAAGGCATCATCATATTTTAAACCATAGCCTAGCGTACGATCTAAAAATATATGAGCAAGCCAAATTATAGAGGCCATTAGTAGCGGGGGCGATACTGTGGCAAAGCCTATAATCAAGAGAATGGCTGGCACGACTAAACTATGGCCAATATTGTAAAATAACGCGCCAATTTTAGTGTTTACTATGTAGCCTAACATCGTTATATCCGGTAGTAATAAAAACAATATAAAATAAAGGAACGAAAATTCAAAATACCTGTAGAAAAATATACTTACTAAAAATGCTATTAAATATTCCAATGAGATAATTTTACGCAGTTTCATGATGACCACTTCCTTCTTGTAATTTATTATACATATCCTCGATAAGTGAGCCGATGACCAACTTATTTTCTGCGTATTTTCCATCAGCCATTAATGTTTGAGTGAGCTGTAAGGATTGTAGAGCCTGCTGATAAAAAAATAACTGCTTTTCAATGTGGGCGATCTTTGTTGAGAATAACTGTACTGTTTGTTGATTGCAGGCATTTGAAGTTGGCTTTTGCTCTAGTGTTAGAAGCTGTTTGATTTCTTGTAATGTAAAGCCGAGCTGTCTTAATACTAAAATAAATTTTATTGTATGTTCACAAGTGACATCATACACTCGATAACCATTGTCCCGTTTAGTTGGGTGTAGTAATCCTTCTTTTTCATAGTAACGTACGGTATCAGTAGATAAATTATACTTAGTTGCAAATTGTTTGATAAGCATGTGAGCACCTCCTAAATTTATCCTAACATTGGAGTATGCTCCAATGTCAATACGGTAATTGAAATTTTTAAAAAAATGGTGAAACGGTCGTTGAATGGCAGTCGTTTATAGTGTAAGAGGGGGAGGTGGACGGCATACTTGAAAAAATTATGGATGAACATGCAGAGCATTTATTGCGTCTCGCCTATTTTTATGTGAAAAATAGACACGCGGCAGAGGACATCGTGCAGGAGGTTTTTATCAAATTTTCACAGCATGATTATGAAGAACGTGGACAGCTACGTGCTTATTTATCAAGGTTAACGATTAATAAAAGCAAGGATTATTTAAAAAGCTGGCATTACCATTCTGCAAGTCTCTTTAAAGAAGAGACTTGTTTTTTCTGTGCTTGGAAATTATAGTTTTTGTACTGTTATAAATATTCAAAGTATAAAAAGAGTCATTTTTATAGGGTTATGTATTATCTTTTTGGGAGAAATGGATCACTGTATGGTATTTTAAGGTTAAAATTACTCATTAATTTGAAAATAAATGAGTCTGAGGAATTGTAATATTATGCACATAAAGATAGTATTAAAGAAGTAGGGGTTAATATAAGGAGGGGCGGTATGAACACACAGGAGTTTGACGAACTATGGATTACACTAAATGAATTGTATGATGCGAATCGCTTTATAGAATATATAGAATTAAGTAGTGCCGCAATTGAAAGTGCTATTGAACTTGGTATGTATAAAAAAGCAATCCTGTTATTGCGTTATAGCTGTGCAAGCTATTTCCAAACAGGTGATTTGCAAGTTTCCATTAGTGTGCTTGAGCAGTATCGCGAATTAACCTTTCAATATGGCGATGATATTGATTTAATCCACCATTATATTTTAGCAGCCATTTATTGGGGAACGTTTGGCCATATAAAGAAGTCTAAAGAGTTTATGATTAAAGGACTAAAGATTGCTGAGCGTATTCAACATATAGATAGTATAGGGAAAATTTATAATAATTTGAGCGACTTGGAAAACTCTTTAGGGAACTATCAAAAAGCGAAGGATTTTGCATTAAAGAGCTTATACTATGCTAATTATTTCGAGAAAAAACATGAAAATCCATATTCAGGGATTATGTATTCAAAAATAAACTTAGCTGTTGCACAAATTTCCCTGGAGGAATTTGATGAAGCAGGGGAATTATTGAAAGAGCTGTTATTGACGGTTCAGAAACCACCTTATTCAAAGCTACAATTAGAAGTTATAAATGCCTATGCTTTACTTTGTGAAAAACAAGGACGCATTGGCGAGGCTATTGATTTGTACCAAAAGTCGAAGCACTATGCCTTACAAAATAATGATTTAGCTATGCTTCAAACAATCTACAATTCTTTGGTGAAGCTAATAGAAAAGCAAGGTAATAAACTTGTATTGTGCTCGATACAAAAGGAATATATTGACATTTTATTAGAAATTCAAAGGGAAAATTATACTCATTTATTATTTGAGATGGAGTACAATGACCAGAAAAAACATTTTGAAAAAACCTCTTACATTGATCCATTAACGAATATTTATAATCGACGCTATTTTGATCAGAATGCAGAGAAAATGCTGGAGAAAGCTTCAGTAGAAAATCAGCAATTAGCATTAATGATGATTGATTTAGATCATTTTAAAGAAATCAATGATGCAAATGGTCATTTATTTGGTGATGATGCTTTAACGATTACTGCAACAACATTAAAGGACTATTTTCAAGCATTTGAGTCGATCGTTGCTCGTTTTGGCGGGGACGAGTTTATTGTACTTTGCAAATTACAGGAAGGTGAATCTATTCAAACGATGACGGAAAATCTCAATCAAACATTAAATTCTCTGTCCTTAATAATTAATGATGAGACCGTTCAGTTGGAATTTAGTATTGGTGTAAGTACAAATAAACAAGGCCGAATTACCGCTGTCGAAGAGCTGATCCATAATGCGGACACAGCACTGTATACGTCCAAGCGCAATGGCCGTAACCAAATCACGTTCTTTAATAAATATAGTGATGTGGGAAATAAACAGGTCAGATGACTGGCGGATTTTAAAATGTAAACGTTTTATTCAGCGAAATATTTTTAACTTCTTTCAGCGGGATCCAAACATCCGCTGGGGCATAATGGATTCAATCATAAAGGATCTGCTTCATTTCAACGAATAGTCGTTGGAGTTTGGCAGATTCTTTTCTTTTTAAAAATTTTTTTTGAAAAAATGAATCGGAAATAAAATGGCATCCGTCAGTAGTTTAGAAAGAAGGTGGGACAACAAATGGATATCGAAAAAATTATTGCAGAGCACGGTGACTATTTACTCAAGGTTGCTTATTTATATGTGAAAAATGAAGCAACAGCTGAAGACATTGTGCAGGATGTGTTTATCGCCTTTTATCAAAAGCAGGAGCAATTTCGTCAAGAATCATCATTACGTACATATTTAGTGAAAATGACGGTCAATCGAAGCCATGATTATTTGCGTAGCTGGAAAAGTAAACGACTGACACTCTTTGAAAAAATAACAGGGCGTCCGACAGCAGTCACGCCTGAAAAAGAATTTCTTGCTAAGTCTACAAAACGAGAACTAGTGGAAGCTTTGTTTACATTATCTGTGGCATATAGGGAAGTACTGATTCTCTATTATTTTGAGGATATGACAACAGTGGAAATTGCACAGCTCGTATGTTGTCCAGAAGCAACAATACGTACAAGATTACAGCGTGCGAGAAAGCAACTTGCAACAACAATCGGTGATTATGATTGGGAGGTGTTACGCCATGAATCAATTTAAAGAAGATGTACTAAATGAACTTCGGGATGTAAAACTTACAGATGAAAAAAAACAAGCAATTGCCCAAAAAGCTCGTAGTAAAACTAAACAAAAAAGAAGTAGTCCATGGCAATATCGTTTGGTACTAGCAACGTTTACGCTTTTTGTCATTGGTTTTAGTTATTTATTATCACATAATAAAAATTCAGGGAGTCATCAGGCAGCTAGCTTACAGCAAGAAGCGGATACATGGAGTATATGGACATTTTTACAGAATGATTTCGTAAAAGGTATATTGTTTTTTAGTTTTTTTGTAGGTATTACTTTTATTATTAAACGTGTGCTAATCAAGAAAGGATATGGCCTACCGGTGTGCATTGAGTGTGGGGAAACTTGGTCAGAGAAGCAAGCTCGAAAAATGTACCGAAAAAATGGACAACTCGAATGCCCTTATTGTGGGAAAAAACAATATCGCACAAAGAAATCTATGCAAATGGGTGGCATTTTAGCATTTCCGGTTCCTTTAATGTCTTTTATGCATTATATTTTTAATAATTTTACGATTGGGATTATTTTCTTTATAGTTGCATTACTTATTTATTATCGTCAATTAGCACCATATGTCTTTGATTTACAAGAAGATGATCCTACCAACGATCCGCTTTGGTAATTTGTGAAGAGAAATTGCTAGTTTACTATAGCAATTTCTTTTTTTATAGCAATTTTTCAAAATAGATTGACAACAGTTTTTATTTGCTTTATCTTTGTGTTAACTTATTTGCAGCATGAGTTAACGTACAAAGGGAGGCCATTTAGTTTGAAAAAGAGTAGTACATATAATTATGTGTTAGCGGCATTTGGTGCAGCGATTATTGCTGTTCTTGCACAAGTAACGATTCCGCTACCACTTATTCCAATTACAGGTCAAACATTAGCAGTAGGCTTAGTCGTAACAATTTTAGGGACAAGAGTTGGTACGTTATCAGTACTGCTTTATATTTTACTTGGTGCAGCAAGTCTTCCGGTATTTAGCGGTTTTTCAGGGGGATTGGGTATTTTAGTTGGTCCTACAGGTGGCTATATTGTTGGATTCCTTGTGACGGCCATTATAATGGGCTTATACTTAGATAAATTTGGGCTTACAATGTTCCACGCAATTGTTGCGAACATCATTGGGATGGTTGTGACATTGGCGTTTGGAACGACTTGGTTAAAAATTGTCGGAGATTTAACTTGGACAGCAGCATTTATGGGTGGTGTAGTACCATTTATCGTTGTAGGTATTGTGAAAGCTGTTCTGGCAGCATGGTTTGGCGTAATTGTTCGTCGTCGCTTAGAGCGAGCACATTTAATTTCTTTCAGCGGGTTCCAAACACCCGCTGAACAGAGGAACTCAGTCAAAGAACGCCACGTCCTGTGGCAATTTATCTGTGGGAAAGCAAAGCGACAGCAACAACACACAACTGAGTGACCAACATCACGTTGGCCCAAAGCGTCCGGCGGATGTCACGGAATTATGCCGAGGCATAATTGATTAGAAGCAATTGCATAGGAGGAATTGTTTTGGCAACGTTATGGACAGGTGGAAAAATTTACACGATGGCGCAAGTTGGCGAAACAGTTGAAGCAGTCCTTGTAGAAGAAGGAAAAATTGTGGCGACAGGCTCAGTAGATAGATTGTCGCCACATGCTACTTCTATACGACATTTACAAGGGAATGTGATGTATCCAGGTTTTGTCGATAGTCATTTACATATCATTGGCTACGGGGAGAAATTAAAGCATATTGATGTCTCGAACGTCAGAAGTAAGGACGAGCTACTGGCAATTATTCGTGAACGGATGACAAAGGTTCCTGCTGATGAATGGGTAATTGCGATAGGGCTTAATGAGACACAATTTGAAGTTCCTATTTTCCCAACATTAGCCGAGCTCGATGCACTTGGTGAAGCACATTTAATCATTAAGCGTAGCTGCCATCATTTAATTTTGGCTAATTCCAAGGCACTGGCATTTGCGGGAATAACAAATGACACACCATCTCCAGAAGGAGGGGTCATTGATAAGGTGGATGGACAGCTAACAGGAGTCTTAAAGGATGCGGCATTGTATATGATTGTCAACCATATGCCTCATATTACGCCCGAGTATATTGAGGACGCTCTTGAAAAGGCGGTAACATCCTTGCAATCATTTGGTTTAGTAGGTGGTCATTCTGAGGATTTAAGCTATTACGGGCCACCGCTTCAACCGATACATGCTTTTCGGAAAATCGTCGAGGCAAAGCAAGCGTTTAAAGTTCATTTATTACAACACCACACGGTATTTGAGGAAGTTGCCAAGATGGAAGAAGCATCTTCTCCGTATTTAGAGTTTGGTGCCATGAAGATTTTTGTCGATGGTGCCTTTGGAGGACGTACTGCAGCTCTTCGTGAACCGTACTGTGATGAACCAGGCAATAGCGGTATGCTCGTACATTCAACTGAACAATTAGAGGAATATGTTCAATTGGCACGTCAACATGAACAAACAGTGGCAGTGCATGCCATTGGAGATTTAGCCATTGAAACAATTTTAAAAGTATTTGCCGCCCATCCTCCTCGCGAAGGTCAATTAGATCGTGTTATTCATTGTAGCTTGGTCGATGAAGGTATTTTAGAAAAACTCGCTGGATTGCCTGTCGCAGTGGATATGCAGCCTCAATTCGTGCAGGGAGAGTATGAGGCAGAACTAGCTAGGCTAGGAGAGGAACGAGCAAAAGGATTACACCCGTTAAAATCGCTATTAAATCGTGGATTAGTTGTTGCAGGTGGCAGTGATGCCCCGATTGAAGTACCAAATCCTTTATTTGGTATATATGCTGCGGTAACAAGACGGAATTTCGGGGAATCCCATAACGGCTACGGTCCAGAAGAGAAGATTTCACGCTTTGAGGCAGTACGACTATATACTGTTGGAGCTGCACAAATAATAGCGCAAGATCATGTTAGAGGTAAAATTGAAAAGGGCTATACAGCAGACTTCACAGTTTTGGAAGAAGATATTTTTACAATAGCTATCGAAAACATTCCACAAGTAAAAGTCGCCTATACGGTTGTTGATGGGCGTATCATTTATGAAAAAACCGCCCAGTCATAACGGAAATCAACCACACATTTTGCGAAATTAAAAATATCCACCTTAATTCATTGACATAATATTTTTATAAGAACATGAAAAACGCTGCAAAGAATAAACTTTACAGCGTTTTTTCATTTTTTAGGAGCTAGCGTCTTTCTGATAAATTTTTCACTTGATGCTCGAGTATTGTCACTCGTGTTGTTAAATCATCTACTTTTTGCTGAAGTGTTTCTTGGGGAGGCAAAGGAGCAGTCGATTTCATTTTTTTAATCGTATTAATCATCACGAAAAATATCGCTAGGAAAATGACAAAAAGTACGGTTGTACTAATAATATCACCAAGATTAAACATTGTTTGTCTCATCATTATTAGCCCCCTTATTTTGTATTGATTGTATTATTTACTGGGTTACATACAAAAAAGTTTCAAGAAAATATTTATAGACACTAAAAATACAGAAATCTTATCATTTTTCCTTGCATATTATATGGAACAAATTGTATTCCAAGAGCGGAAGGTAATTAGAAATAAATGGCTTTACATATCATATTGGAAGAGCTTATAAAAATCGTAAAGATGCTTAAGATAGGGGATACGATAGGTATGACTGGGGTGAGTAAATGCACAAAGAGGGACAAGTAATGCGACAAGCCTTTTACAATATTTATATGTATCGCATCGATTATATACAGGTTTTCGCGCTGATTAAGTTATTTCAGTTATTATTAATTGTTCCTGTGACGGCTATCGTATTTAAGCTAATGCTACGAGTAACGGGCTTCACACATATTACGGAGCAAAATATTCAAAGTTTTATGGCGCATCCATTTGTCATCTCAATGATCATTCTTTTGATCATGCTCATTTTGCTAGTTATTTATTATGAAATGGGCTTTCTTTTTTTAATGGCTTTTTATCAACAACGGGGAATTCGCTATCGATATCTACACATATGGCAGCAGCTCAATCGTAAGGTTATTTCTTTTTTTAGTATACAAGTCATTTTTTTATTTATTTATATTGCACTTTTATTGCCAGTAGCTTCATTTATATTTCCACTAACGTTAACACAAGCAATGTCCATTCCGCATTTTTTGACAGATGAAATAATGAGCAGTCGCTCGGGTCGTTTACTTTATGCCGTTGTGGTAATTGTTTTTGTAATAGTAGGGATACGTAGTATTTTGGCCTTGCCGATCTTTACAATCCAGCCCAAAATATCATTATTTCGTTCATTAATACACAGCTGGCGTTTTTCAAAGCAGGGCTTGTTTAAACTCCTTGGATTATTAGCTATGCTAGTTATGGTTCTTTTACTTGTGATGCTTGGAATTACACTTATAAGCACCTTGCCATTATATATATTGGAGCGTTTGATACCGAGTACAGCACTTGTCACGGCGGCGATTACTCTTGCTTTTTTAGAAATGGTTTTCGTCGTGTTATTTAGTATACTGCAAGCAATGTTTTCACAAGTAATGGTGACTTTTATCTATAATACACCTGTTTTAGGCAAGTCAAGGTTTACACCGAAATTTCGAAGAAGGCGTTATAAGCCATTGTTATTCATTGTTGTGGTTGTTTTCATCGCCTTAAGTGTGATGAATATCATTTCGTTAGAGAAAAGTGTCTATGCACCAGATACAAAAATTATTGCTCATCGTGGCTTCACGGAGGGTAATGTAGAAAATACAATCAGTGGCCTTGTCAGCGCAGCAAGTGCAGGTGCAGACTTAATCGAGGTCGATATCCAGCAAACGGTAGATGGACAATTCGTTGTATTTCATGATCGAACATTAAGAAGACTGACAGGTAAAAATGGAGTTATATCCAATATGACGCTCGGTGAATTAAAAACGTTAACGATTCATGCTAATGGTTTTAATGACAAAATTTCATCTTTAGATGATTTTATTGAAATAGCAAAAACTTTAAATGTTTCCTTACTGATTGAATTGAAAGTTCATGGTAAAGAAACGGAAGATGTATTGCCCAAGTTAGTAGATAAACTAAAAGCTTATAAGGTGCTCGATACGTATTATGTGCAATCATCAGACCCACAAATGATGTCACAGTTAAAAAAATTGGCACCGAACTTACGTGTTGGGATTGTCTATGCATTAAACATCGGGCCGATGGATGAAACGGTTGATTTTATATCACTTGAGGAAGCATGGGTAACAGATCAACTAATCTCAGAGATGAAGCAACAAAAAATTGATTTGTTTGTCTGGACATTAAATAAAGATCAGTCATTACACGAATTTATTCGGAAAAATGTCAACGGAGTCATCACCGATCTCCCAGATATGGCTTTGAAAATAAGGAAAAAACAAAATGAGCGTGAATATTTTTTACAGCGTATATTAAATCTACTGCAATTTATGTTCTAAATTAATGTGATTAAATGGCAATTGCCCATGGAAGCAGGAAATACTCGCGGAAGGTAAGCAAATACTCGCGAAAGGAGGGCGAATACCCGCGGAAGAAGAGGAAATACCCGCTGAAGATGAGCAAATATTCGCGGAAGGAGAGTGAATACTCGCGCGGAGCAAGGAAATACTCGCGGAAGGAGAGAGAATATTCGCCCGAAGCAGTGAAATACCCGCGGAAGATGAGTGAATACTTGCGCGAAGCAAGGAAATACCCGCGAACCGAACAAAATACTCATCCAAACAGCATAAGAGAAAGCCGTGATTCTTCATCGTAAAAGAATCACGGCTTTTTAGTAGTATGAAAAAAATATTGGTAATGTTGTAACCTTTTCTTTCTATAACCGACTACTACTATGAATTCGTGAAATGAAGGAGATGCTTTTTTTATGAAAATGACGAAAGTTGTACCATTTGCCATGTCAGCATTATTAATCGGGGGCGCTGTAGTAGCTCCAACTGCATCAGCGAACGAAGGAGAAGCGGTTGTGACGAACGCTACTGATAATAATGAGCAAAATCCACAAGTTCAACCTATTTTTATTAAAATAGCTGGAACAATTGAGAATGTTGAAAAACGTGAGGATTCAACATATTACACTGTGAAAGAAGAAGAAAATACAAATGTTTTTGTCGTAAATGACGATACACTAGTTTTCGATAATACTGGTAAAGAAGTTAAACTACAAAAAGGTGATAAAGTAACGGCATCCACGTATGCAAATAAGCCAATGCTGATGATTTATCCACCACAATATAACCCAGAGGTAATTATTGTTGAAACAAAAGAAATGGGAACAGTTGAAGTAGACTTATTCAATAAAGAATTAGTGAATACTGATAACACGCTAAAATTAAATGTTGGTAAAGAAACGGAATTACTCAGCCTATCTGGTAAAAAGGTAAAGGCAGAGGATTTAGCAGAACAACATTTACTAGTGTTCTATACAATTGCAACAATGAGTATCCCAGCACAAACACCACCTTCAAAAGTTGTCGTTTTAGATACGATTGCACAAGAGCCAGGTGAGGTTGATCCGGGTGAAGTGGATCCATCTAAAGCTGCTGTACAAGAAATTATAAATAAAGACTTTTATGAGGTCGAAGGTACTAAAATGGTACCACTGCGTTTAATTGCCGAAGAGTTAGGCTTTAAAGTAGAATCAACAGGAAATGGCGCAATTATTTCTAAAGGCGCATTATCTTATACAATTACACGTGATCAAAAAGAATATGGCTATAATAAAGCACTTCGTCATTTTGAAGTAGCACCAGCTTTATTAGAACCAACAAAAACATATGTACCAGTTGAATTTGTTGAAGAATTAATGAAATAAAATGTTGTTTACCCCCTTCATGGCATCGTGCTGTGGAGGGGGTTTTATCTTGACTCGGTAGATGCTTTAGAAAGGATGCGGCTCACCTGACGCTCTCAAGAAAGTATAAGCCGGAACGGAAATCAACCACACGCTATGGTGATGAGCTATTCATTTCTCATAATTCTCTTTAAATGGAAAGAGTATTTTTGTACAATAAGAGAATTAAAGTCAGATTCCTAAAGGAGAACTATATGAAGCAGGCATTAATTATCGTGGATATGCAGGAAGCATTCTTTTTGGATAGTGAAAACTACTTATTTGATTACGAAAAAGTATTAGAAAACATTAATATGTTAATAACTTGGGCTCGTAATAGTGAAGTTCCGATTATTTTTATCCAGCATACGGATTCAAATAAAGATGACGATTTTGCGTTTGGAAAGCCAGGCTGGGATCTATATCATGGGCTTCTACGACAACCAGAGGATAAAGTGATTCAAAAAACAACGTGGGATGCATTCTATCAAACGGAACTAGCGCAATACTTACAGGAACAACAAATTGAGCAGCTTATTTTCGCTGGTGCTCAAACAGAATTTTGTCTTGATACGACCATCCGAAATGCCTATAGTCGTGGATACCAGCATAATATTTTAGTTGAAGGTGCACATACCACACTAGATAGTCGCATATTAAATGCACAGCAAATTATAAAGCACCACGAGTCTATTTGGCACAATCGATTCGTGAACATTAAGCCAAGTACTTTTTTCAAACTAAGTAAAAGAGGTTTCAATAATGCGCATAAACAGCCAAGAATTTAATATAAATGAACTTCATTATACAATTAGATCTGCCAATATAGAAGATGCCCAAGCATTATCAGATCTGAGGCTACAACTTGATGGAGAGACGGAAAACTTCGATAGGGAACAAGGGGAAGGCTTCATCGATACGACAGGATTTGAAGAAATCATTAAGGAAGACACGGTAAGTCCAAGGAATTTGTGTTTAGTAGCAGTAGTTGATAATCGCATTGTTGGATTTTCTAGATGTGCGGGATCTCCATTAAAAAGAATTGCTCATAAAGTAGAATTTGGTGTAGGTGTTTTAAAGGAATTTTGGCGCTATGGGATAGGAAAAAATTTCTTGAAAGCATCGATAGAGTGGGCTGACACGAATGACATAAAAAAAATGGCCTTGCAAGTTGTAGAGACAAATGACAAAGCAATTTTGCTCTATAAAAAGCTTGGCTTTGAAGTTGAAGGCGTCTTAAAAAATGATAAACTCTTTTCAGATGGCAACTATTATAATACGATTGTCATGGGAAGAATTAAGGCATAATTTTAAAATAAACCCAGCTAAGCAAATAGGTTTTATTAAAAGTCAAGTTATAGGCTGAAACTATTTTAAATAGTGAATTCTTATTTAATGTGGATCTACGTCAAGATTGTAGACACACTCAAGTTAATTTTTTGTGTTGCGCAACGTCCATTTTTGGAGTGTTCCACATCCCGAGTAGACCGTC
>NZ_JBGCCF010000059.1:0-11496 GCF_041262385.1 Lysinibacillus sp. RC46
CTATATCAACAACCGACCAAGAAAATGTCTTGGTTGGAAAACTGCAAACGAGGCTTTTAATGAGCAATTGTTGCACTTAATTTGACAAATCATCAAATAGAAAAGAACAGTGATGAAAGTATGTGAGTGACAAGCATCCAGTAAGAAATGGTCTGTGAATTAATCAACCAACTTTACAGGCAGTTGGGCTAGCTAAATATGGCAGGAACCATTGCTATAACAAGATTCCCCAACCACATTATGCTATACTATTTCTATTATCGAAATATTTGAAAAGAGGGATGCTAGATGACAAATTTACAGCAATTAGATGCGTATTTTTCAGAACATCGCGAAGCACACTTAAATGAATTAAATGAATTTTTACGTATTCCAAGTATTAGTTCTTTATCAGAGCATAAAGGAGATATTCAAAATGCCGCTGAGTGGTTAGCAAACGCTTTTAAGAAGCTAAATCTTGAGAATGTCTCTATTACGCAAACTGCAGGTCACCCTGTTGTTTATGCGGATTGGTTACACGCAGAGGATAAACCAACTATTCTATTTTACGGTCATTATGATGTACAACCGGTTGACCCACTAAATTTATGGGAAACGGAACCATTCAACCCGACAATTCGAGACAACAAACTATTCGCTCGTGGTGCTAGTGACGATAAAGGACAAGTGTTTATGCACTTAAAAATGATTGAAGCATTATTTGCGACAACTGGTACTTTACCTGTGAACGTGAAGTTCATCTATGAAGGTGAAGAAGAGATTGGTAGTCCTAACCTTCCTGCCTATGTTGAAGAGCATAAAGAGAAACTAGCAGCTGACTTAATTTTGATTTCTGATACAGGTTTATATGGTCCTGGAAAGCCTGCTGTATGCTATGGATTACGTGGCTTAACGGGGGTTCAAATTGATGTTCGTGGTGCAAAAGGAGACCTTCACTCTGGTCTTTACGGTGGCGGTGTCCAAAATGCTATTCATGCATTAGCTGACATTTTAGCATCCTTCCGCGATGAGCATGGCACAATTCAAGTTGAGGGCTTCTACGATAAAGTTTTACCATTATCTGAAGAGGAACGCGAAGCTTATCGTGCGCTTGGTTTTGATGAAGAATCCGTGAAGGAAGAAGTTGGCGTGAAGGAATTATTCGGTGAAGCCGGCTATTCATATTTAGAACGTACTTGGGCACGTCCAACATTAGAGGTTAATGGTGTGTTCGGTGGCTTCTCTGGCGAAGGCATTAAAACCGTACTTCCTGCTGAAGCTGGCGCAAAAATCACATGCCGTCTAGTGCCAAATCAAGAACCAAATGAAATTGTAGCACTATTAAAAGCACATATTGAAAAACATAAGCCAACTGGCGTTGACGTGACGATCTCTGAATTCGATAAAGGTCGTCCATTCTTAACACCATTTGATCATCCATTTATCCAAGCTGCTGGCCGCTCATACGAAAAAGTATATAATGTGCCAACTGCTTACACACGTGGAGGAGGATCAATCCCTATCGTGGCTGCCTTTGATGAAATTTTAGAATTGCCAGTAGTGCTAATGGGCTTCGGCTTATCAAGCGAAAACTTCCATGCACCAAATGAACACTTCCATTTAGAAAACTTCGATAAAGGATTACGTGTTTTAAGTGATTATTTATACGAGGTAGCCGAATTACAAAAGTAAAATAACAAATCCCCTCGTTTCTTGTAACGAGGGGATTTTGCTATATTATTCTCCAAAAATCGTAACGATATCTGCTGATGTTTTACGTTCTTTCCCTTTTGGCACTTCATCAAAATAGCCAACTTGTAGCATCGCGATTACGCGCTCACCCGGCTGAACCTTTAAGGCTTCACGGAATTTCGGATTATCTAGGAAGCCAGGCGTTTTCCAGCATGAGCCTATTCCTTTATCCCAAGCTAGCAATTGAATATTTTGAATAAAAATACTTGCCGCTGCGTAATCTTCTAATCGCTCTTTTTGTCGAGCATCCTCAGGAACGATGACAAAAGCATAGCCACCCGGTAATGTGAATTTCGCCATTTGCTTCGCTAAATCTTCACTAGAAAGCTCCTGCCATTTCGGTATCGTTAGATCACGCAATAAATTATGAAGACCATCTAACTCCTTACCACATGCAACAACTAAACGCCAAGGCTCTCGATTCCCATGATTCGGTGCCCACACTGCATCGTCAATAATAGCCAATAAATCTTCACGATCCACCGGCTGTCCATTAAACTTTTTAATAGAACGACGCTCAATAATCGCATCCCTAACAGATAAAAATTGTTCGCTCATATACTCTTATCTCCTTCTATAACACTACAATAATTAAAATTGATATCTTCTACCCTTCACATTATCACAAAATGATGAGCTTTAACACTGCTTCACCTTAAGCAAAACTATCTTCTATATGAATATAATGATAAGTCATGCTCGGCGTATAAGCCGTTGAATCTTCATAAAAATATGGTCGCTTAATACTATCTGAAGTGTGTGCGTTAACATATGGGATACCATTTTCGATACTTGTCACAATTACGGAATGATCAACTCTTCCATCCCCCTGGAAATCATAAAATATGACATCTCCAAGTTCTAATTCTTCGGCAGATTGTACACGCCTACCCTTCAACCCTGTTGTAGAGCCTTCCAAATACCATCTAAGGGAATGTGCAACAGACCAACTAAAGCTCCAATTTCCATGTTGAACCCACCAACCTTTCCCTCTGTTTGGAGCACCTCGCATTGGTGCTCCTCCAGCAAGTAAACATTGAGATATATAGTTCGTACAATCAACAGTAAAATTCGGAAATGCTGGATTACGCCTGTTCCACCACAAGTTCGCATACTGTACAGCGGCCTGTCTGTTATACATTTTTGCCACGCTTCCCCTCCTTATGTTCAACATATGTATAAAGAGGGATTTCTATTAGCTAGGTCCTTATTCATAAAAATGTCGAATGTGGTCTTATTTGGCACTATCTTTGCCAATTTTGAGATAGTTTTTGCTACAATAAGGGTAAGGAATTATAGGCTTTTATATTACGAATCAGAAGGGATGTTGAAATTGAAGCAGCATGCTGAGAAAGAAATTATACAACCTACTCTTTTATGCGATAAAAAAGGTAATTTAAATCCAGCTGCCATCGGATTTGCTCGTAAACCTCTAATAAACAGCAATTTAAGTGGCCATATCATGCGCAAAAAGAAATGGAATTATTGGTGTGTCTACGGTGATGAGATCATCTTCTCAGCTACTATTAGCCATCTAGACTACGCAGCGGTCTGCTTCGTCTATTTCCTTGAATATGAAACACAGCGCTATTTTGAAAAAACAATTACCATTCCATTGGGTGGAAAGTTAAAAATGCCTACGCAGGTGCTAGATTCAGTATCCTTCAAAAATAGTGAAATGATGATTGATATGACATATGTACAAAATGAAACACATCTATCCGTTTCAATCCCAGACTTCGATGGAGATGTTTTACGTGCAAAGCTTGTCATTCAGCATCCGCCTACAGATGAGTCATTGAATGTAGTCATCCCTTGGAACCGTAAAACATTCCAATTTACAGGTAAGCATCATACACTCCCTACTTCTGGGTTTGTGACAATTGGTAATCGTCGCTTTACATTTTCCCCTGAGGAAAACTTCTCTGTCCTAGAATACAGTCGTGGCGTTTGGCCCCGTACATTCACATGGAATTGGGGAATGGCCTCACAGCGAGTCCGAGGAAGACGAATCGGACTCAATTTAGGTGGTAAATGGACAGACGGAACAGGAATGACCGAAAATGCTGTTTTCGTTGAAGGAAAAATGACAAAAATACACGAGGATGTACTGTTTAGCTATAATCAAGAGGATTTAATGCAACGATGGAAAATCAAAACTAAATTCACTAACCAAGTTTCATTAACATTCTCCCCATTTTTCGAGCGTGTATCCGTCACAAAAGCTGGTCTCATAAAATCTGAAGTACATCAAATGTTTGGCTACTACGACGGCTCCGTATTACTAGACAATGGCGAAACACTTGTCATCCAACAAATGCTAGGCAGCATCGAAGAAAATCGCGTAAAGTGGTAAGAACAAAAAAATTAATTGCTTGCTATTTGCTTCTCATACTAGGATTTAACGCACTGATTCGCACACCCTCAGCGCGTTAAATCCGAAAAAGCCTTTAAATGGCTCCTTTTTCGGCGAATTGGCGTTTTTATCCGTCGCTCTCGACTTTCTTTCCGTCGCTTTGCCGGGGCTATCCACGATTTTGACCGTTCTATCCACGACATTGATGGTTCTATCCACGACTTTGGCTGCTCTATCCGTCGCTTTGACTCTTCTTTCCGTCGCTCTCGACTTTCTTTCCGTCGCTTTGTCCATTCTTTCCGTCACTTCGGCTTTTCTTACCGTCGCTCTGATTCCTATCTGTCGCTTCGACTTTTCTTTCCGTCGCTCTGATTCCTATCCGTCGCTTTGACTTTTCTTTCCGTCGCTCTCGACTTCCTATCCGTCGCTTTGTCCATTCTTTCCGTCACTTCGGCTTTTCTTTCCGTCGCTCTGATTTCTATCCGTCGCTTTGACTCTTCTTTCCGTCGCTCTCGACTTTCTATCCGTCGCTTTGTCCATTCTTTCCGTCGATTCGGCTTTTCTTTCCGTCGCTCTGATTTCTATCCGTCGCTTTGTCCATTCTATCCGTCGCTTCGGCTTTTCTTTCCGTCGCTCTGATGATTCTTTCCGTCGCTTTGACCATTCTATCCGTCACTTCGACTCTTCTTTCCGTCGCTCTGATTCCTATCCGTCGCTTCGGCTTTTCTTTCCGTCGCTCTGATGATTCCTTCCGTCACTTCAGCTCTTCTTTCCGTCGCTCTGATTCCTATCCGTCGCTTCGGCTTTTCTTTCCGTCACTTTGACCATTCTATCCTTCACTTCGACTCTTCTTTCCGCCGCTCTGAATCCTAGCCGTCACTTCGCCTCTTCCTTCCGTCGCTCTCATTTCTATCCGTCACCTTGGCTCTTTCAATCAGTCACTCTGACCGTATTACCGCTTCTATCCCCAAACCCTGGCCATTCACCCCAACTAATCCGTCAATCCTGCTACTATCTTTTCCGGGTCGTCTGTAAATATTGCCTGTACACCGAGCTGCTGTAATTGCTTTGCTTGCTCAACATCATTAACCGTATAGACACGGACAGTTGCTCCTTCATTAAGAGCTTCTTGAATGGATCTCCGAAATGCTGTAGGTAGGCTGACATGTATAGCATCTGCCGGGATTTGAGCTGCGTAGCCGTTAAAATCAACTAAAATTTCGGCAAACAGTGCTGCTTTTTCAATATAGGGTGCTCTTTGTGCGACGATTTGAATAGATTCATGATTGAAGGAGGAAATAATTACTCTCTCTGTCATTTGAAATGCAGCTACCTCCTTAATAACAAGTGCTTCTATCCCGTTATATGGAAGTATATCGGTTTTGAGCTCAATATTAATACGATGATTAGTGCCTGCAAATAGCTCTAAAACGTCTCCTAGAGTTGGGATTCTCTCCTCTTCAAATTTAGAAGAAAACCATGAACCATAATCAAATGCACGGAGCTCTTGTAGCGTGTAATCCTTTACGTAGCCAGAGACATTAGATGTACGATTGATTGTTTCATCATGAATAACGACTAACTCCCTATCCGCTGTTAAATGAACATCTAGTTCAATCCCTGTAATCGGAAGTTTTGATGCGGCCATAAAAGCAGCCATAGTGTTTTCTGGGTAATGTGCCGAAACGCCTCTATGGGCAAAAATATTCAAATTCGATAACCTCCTATTTCGCCCACCTCTCAACTCGTTAACAGGCGGGCCATTAAATTTCGATTTTCCTTCTCCCTTAATAAGCCTATTACAATTTCACTTGATGGTAAATATTATATATAGTAGTATGAGAATCTACTTGAAAATGCAAGTACTTAGGAGGTGCTAAAAAATGACTGCACAACATCCAGATTTTCAGGCTGAAGTGGAGCGGCTAGCTTACACTAAAAATTACATGCAGCAAATTTTAAATGAATCACAAAGAGGTTTGCAATCTGCTCAGGAGAATATTCGTAAGTCGATGGCAGATCTTGATTATTTAGATTCCAGTTTGGGCTATAATAATATCTTAGCAAATGCTCGTTTCTTTGAAATGGCCCGAAACCAAAAGGAAGGCTTAGAGGCTATTCGAAAAAAGCCATACTTTGCCCGAATTCATTTTCAAAAGACAGGAGATCCTGAAGAATTTCTTTATATCGGAAAAACGTCTTTGTTTCATCGAGAAACCCATGAGCCTATAATAGTCGATTGGCGTTCACCAGTAGCAAACGTCTATTATGATGGTCGCCTTGGGGATATGGAATATGATGTGCGTGGAGAAATCCATAAGGGACATCTTTTTGCCAAACGCCAATATAAAATTAATGATGGTGAATTGCTCGATTTACGGGACATTGATTTAACAACAAACGATGAATTACTGCAAGAAGCGTTAGCTGGAAAAGCAGATGTGCGTTTGACTGAAATCGTCTCCACCATTCAAAAGGAGCAAAATGAAATTATACGAGCACATCTTCGTCAGCCGATTATCGTACAAGGTGCTGCTGGTAGTGGAAAAACAACAATTGCCCTACACCGAATATCTTACTTCCTCTACACGATGGGCGAGCATTTTAATCCTGAGCAGCTTATGATTTTAGCACCGAATAAGTTATTTATCGATTATATTGGTGATGTTTTACCAGAGCTTGGTGTCGATAAAATTTGCCAAACAACCTTTACCGATTACGTTCTAGCTGCGACGAAGCTAAAATTGAAACTTCAAAACCCAAATGAGCAGTTAGAATCTCTTGTTGCAGGAGAACCCCAACAGGCAGCTTCTTGGATATCCGAAATGAAGGGCTCACTTTATTACCGTGATGTAATAGAACGATATGTTCAAAAAATCGAACAAGAAATCGCCAATCAGTTTGAGGATGTATTCATTGAAAAATATTGCATTATGCGTGCCTCCCATTTAAAGAAGCTATTTTTATATGAATTTTCTTATATGCCGATTGAAAAACGACTAGCACATATAAAAAAAGTGCTTGCAAGCCATGCTCGTCAAAAGAAACAGGCTATTTTAAATACACTTCATAAAAAATATGATGAAGCACTTGGCAGAGCACTTGATGGATTTCGTGATGATGACAAACGACGTCGTGTTGTCACGAAGTTTATTGATGAGCGTGATGAACGTATTCCTGCTATTGAAAAAGAGGCAAAGTCAACCGCAACTGTTTATATGCGGCGCTTTTCTAAACATAACATCAAGACTCTCTATCGTTCTCTTCTAACAAATGCTGAGCTTTTAGCAGAACTTGCTCCAGAATGGCATTATCTTGAGCAACAGCAATTTTTACAAGCACATGCTAAAGAACAATGGGTGCTTGAAGATTTAGCTGCACTTTATTTTTTACAAGCTCGTATAAAGGGCATTCCAGATGAATGGAAAATGCGAGTCGTTTTCATCGATGAAGTACAGGACTATAGTTTATTTCAGCTTGCTGCTTTAAAGACTGGGCTTGAAACAGATATGTTTACAATGGTCGGTGATTTAGCA
Organism: Lysinibacillus sp. RC46; assembly: GCF_041262385.1. Taxonomy (NCBI): domain Bacteria; kingdom Bacillati; phylum Bacillota; class Bacilli; order Caryophanales; family Bacillaceae; genus Lysinibacillus; species Lysinibacillus sp. RC46. Next base: position 7,624 of record NZ_JBGCCF010000059.1, read on the forward strand.
CAAGGAATTCACAGCTATCGTTCCCTTACTGCCTGGGAACCTGTCCAAAATCTATTTCCTAGAGCAAGCTTTAGAACACTGCAAAAAAGCTATCGAACAACCATTGAAATTATGGAGGTTGCAAACAAAGTCTTAGCGCAAATGGATGAACAACTTCCATTAGTAGAGCCAGTAGTACGGCATGGTAATGTCCCTACCTATATACAAGCTCAATCATTTGATGCCCTGCAAATTAAAGAAATTTTTGAAGCCATTCGATCCAATGGACACCATTCCGTTGCTTTAATTTGCAAAACGACTGCAGAGGCAAAAACAATGCAGCAAACATTAAAGGACAAAAAAATTGCTTCGCAGCTTCTAACTGAAAATGAGTCCATCAATCAGGAATTATTGCTCGTTGTTCCGAGTCATTTAGCAAAGGGCCTTGAATTTGATGCTGTGATCGTAGCTGCCTTCGATACACCTTTCTACGATACGAAGGTTGATCGCAAGCTACTTTATGTGGCACTCACTCGAGCCATGCATGAGCTTTATTTAATCGGCCCAACAAAAAATACATTTCTATTAGAAAATGAACAGATATAATAAATATTTTCGCCTTGATGTAATTGTAGCTGTCGCTTCGCTTTCGCTACAATCAAAACTCAGCTGAAAGAAGATAAAAAAGTCGCTATTAAAGCGACTTTTTTTCATCGAACATTTAAATCTGATTTATCGATTCCGAGGTGGTAAACGGTAAAACCTCCCTCTGGATAAGTACGCTTTTACAACTTTCCACCATGACCTTGGTGCTTCCCTTTGAGGAGACTTCTTTTTAGGTAGTGCCGGCATGCGCATGATAACGACTCCTTTCATAGGCTTACTAATACTATATGAAGATAGTTACAAATTTATGATAAAAAGAATAGTTAACCCAATATATCGATACGTTCATGACCCATCGCCTACCACCGAATAAACATAAAAAAGAGCAGACGCATTTTGTCGAAAAAACGGCGTTCCCCCACTAAAGAAGATCGTATTTCCCCTAAAAATACTTATGTTTACTAATTATGCTTTTGAAGAAAAGCCTTTACTTTTTCATAAGTAAATTGAGTGCTCAAACTATTTGATACTGCATCAAAAGCATGATCGACTTTTGGAATAAGATAAAGTTCATGGGGAACGTTATTTTCTTTTAGCTTCCTGTCCAAAATTTCAGCCTGTTCTTCTAGAAAAATTCGGTCACTCGTTCCTAAAAGTGTAATAGTAGGAGGTGTCTTGCTTTGAATATAACTGATCGGAGAAAGTATTTTATAACGATCAGGGAATTGTGAAGGTGTACCTCCAATATATTTCTTCATAACATCTTGCACATAGTCAGGACTTGGACTATTTTTATAAACTTTCTCCATATCAGACGGACCGTATACATTAATCACAGAGTTAATAGTTACTGAAGGTACATTTGATGAAGGAGGTAACTGTGTATCCCCCATACTATAGGCAGCTAGCATAGCCAGATTTCCACCTGCTGACCGTCCCATTACGTTTATTTTTTCAGGATCAATTTTGTAAGCATCCGCATGTTCTGCCACCCATCCTATTGCTGATTTTACATCAGCTACTTCATCTTTCCATCCTGCATGAGGTGGCATACGATATTGTATATCAAACACAGTATATCCTAATTCACTTAACCATTGATTCCAATGAGGTGCTCTATTTTTATCCCCCTCAACCCATCCACCTCCATGCACTTGTACAATAGCAGGATGAAGTGGTTTTTTTGAGTCTTCATTGGCTGGCCACACATCAAGCTTTAATTCCACACCATCAGAGGTTGTCATGTATACAACGTCCTGTGTGAATTTTGATGTGATTTCTGTCTTACCGAAAAAATGAGAACGAAGCGAAACGGAAACACTCTCGTTCTTAGCGTAATGTAACATTTCAATAATTGGCTCTACAGTTAAAAAACTTAATAATAAAACTAGAGGAATCAAAATTGTCCGAGCTATTAAAGCTTTCCTCCAGACAGCTAATACTAATAAAATTATGATCACAGCAGTTATACTTAATAGAAGCGTAGGTATTATCAATGCACCTGCTCCAAGGGCACTCATTATATTAGGAAAACCGCCTGGATTCCAAATATAGTATGTCATAATGCTAATGAAAAAAAATGCAATTACTGCAATGATTGTTAGTAACCATTGAATAAAACCCCTAGGACGCCATGGGGTTGGATGTTTTTGTTGTTCCTGTTTCATTTTTCTAAACCCCTCCATAATCAATCAAATATCTTAACTTATGAAAGTATCAAAAAATACTTAGCTTTACCAAAAGACTTTGACCCTAATTTATTGATGAAACCCCTACAAAATCGTTGTGTGAGTCATTGATCCTCATCCTTTACTTCATTCAAACAGCCCACAGCTTTTGCAATGGTGTTGTCTTTTTATAATCCAAACCAATATCATAAAAAACTAATTCCAGTTCACTTAACAAGCTTATTTCTGAGGCACTTGAAATATTCGATATCCAGCGTTCATTGAGTATGAAAGGATGTCCTTATGATAATGCCGTGGCTGAAGCGATGTTTAAAGTATTTAAAACGGAATTCGCTAATGGAGCTCATTTCACTTCTCTTGAACAGCTCGCTCTTGAACTTGATGATTATGTTCATTGGATCAACAATATTCGTATTCACGGAACTCTAAGCTATTTAACACCAGTGGAATTCAAGCAACAGCCCATATAATCTTTGTCCAGTTTAGTGTTGACACACCACAGCTTGTCAGCAACGTGTTTTTGACTTTGCGAAAGCGAAGCGACAGCAACAACATGATGTTGGTCACTCAATCATTACCACAGGACGTGGCGTTCTTAGACAGAGTTCCTCTATTTCAGCGAATAAACCAGCATTCATCTTACCACCTATAGAAGCTAGCACTATTTGGATTTTGTGTATGGCATAACCCTAGAGTTAATGCTAGTACTACTCTGTATTACTTGCAACAGTCGAATCATCAAGAATCATTTTTAACTCTTTATATAAAATTATAAAAAGCAAAAAAGGACATCCTTTTATCGGAAATCTTTTCTTAATGGTTGCTGCTATTGAAGGGTAAAACTTTCTGGGGAAATATGCAAATCAATCTTTGCTTACTTTTGAACATGTTTTGATAAAAGCTTCTTTGGATTGTTATGATTATTATTTTCAACTTTATTTTTTGAGATTGGATTGAGTGCTGTTCACTTAAGACTACCTCTTTAAGGAAAACAGATGTTTCTCATGCGAAATGGATTACGAAACTACTGCGCCATGGATTAATTGAAAAGCGAGCTTTGTCCCAGCAGTTGAATATTCGCTAATAAAATGGATATGGACATGGAAGAATGATGTCTAAAAAACAGATGATTACCGATTCGTTATTCGAAATACTCACGGAATATCAACGTTTCCTTATTCATCAATCTTGGAATCAAAAACATGCATTAGAAAAGCACAGGACAATCGCAACTAGAAGAGGCAAGAAAAAAGCATTCGTTGCGCTATCACATCGAATGCTTTGGATTTATTTAATTCATGCTATACCCATACAAAGAATCGCGAATAATTTAATCTAACCAAAAAAGATTTAATCGAAATTGCCCTAAACAACAGATACCTTTGCTTTTCCGTTGGCTTTTAAAACTCCATACCGATTCTCTATCTATTTTTAGAATATTCATAGGCCAAGGGGTTATTCATTTTCACAGAAAAAAAAGCCGAGGAATAAATCCTCGACTTTTCTAAGTGCCTAGCGACGTCCTACTCTCACAGGGGGAAGCCCCCAACTACCATCGGCGCTAAAGAGCTTAACTTCCGTGTTCGGTATGGGAACGGGT
>NZ_JBGCCF010000060.1:0-9076 GCF_041262385.1 Lysinibacillus sp. RC46
TCATATCGTTTGAAGAACCACCTAGCTCCAGAAGGTGAGTAATTTTATACACAATTAAGTGAGCGTTTTTGTACATAGATTAGTTGACATTTGTACTTTTGAAGCGGTAATTCAAATTGATCCGCTAATACTTCAAATTCTTTTCATTAAATCAATAAATTCGTCGTGCTTTTTGAATTTTTCAAGTCCGGCTTTATTGCCCAATTCAATCGCATCATCTGCCATAATGGGCATAAAATTGTGAATAATGAGCCGGCGAGGGTTTCTGTCAAAAGCATATACTACAATAAATGCCTCATCTTCAATCTTCATGTTCATTATCTGCTTATCGCGGGTATATCCAGATTTACTCAATTGAATATCTTTCGCAACTTCATTTAGGAATATATTGGTTATGTTGTTAGCGATGTTAATATTGTCAAAATATTGGAACATTCTTGCTGAATGTGATTCGCAGCTGTAGCCTGTTTTTTCCCTAATGATACTATTGAAAAAGGCAGTATAATGTAGTATAGGCGCTTTTTCTGCAACAATTATTTGTGATAGTAGGAAATCATTCCAATAAAACATGGTTTCTAGGTCAGGTAATTTGGCTATAATTCCAATAAATTCATTGGCTAGTCTTCCTATCTCCTGAATAAGGAGATACTCTTCCAATAAATCTTGATTTGCATACATACGTCTTTCAACTTTACCTACCCAAATAAGCTCAAGTGCTTCTTCTACTAAGATATTTTTATTCATCTTTTTCAAATTAGAGTGAAGTCCACGACCTTTTCGATCAGAACCATAATGATTATTTTTAAATTCATACTCATCATCACCCTTTTTTAGAGTTTCAGATAGCATAATTTCCTGCATGCAACTTACTAAGAAAAAACAAGTAAGGTTCTGTCGTTCCTCAGCATATACTTGTTTATTATAACTGTTTAGAAGTGTTGGAACATGTGTCGACCATTTAACGATATTAGAAATCTCCGAATCAGTAACGTTATCCTTCTGATACACCGCCTCAGTCACCTTCTGCGCTTGTTGCTGAATAAAAGATTCTAAGTCGGTGATGACTTGATTCATAAACTCAGGATTAAGCCTTTGCTTCTTGCCTAACATCTCTTTCGTGTGTGTCGAGTTTAGAATAAAATCTGTGATCCGATTAACATCCTCAGTGCGACATAGCTCCTGTAGTTGCATTACACGAAGGTAAAAAGCCTCCATTATATTTGATTCACTTACTATTTGAGGCTCTGGCAACCTATTCTTTAGGTTTATTAAATACTGCTTGATTCGTATCAATTCATAAATTCTTACATCTTTGTGGTGAGGCATTTTTGAAATTTTCGCCACTTCCAATAGTTTTTTATTCCACATCATAACAATCTTTACTATTGCATCAAGTACAGTTTTATGAAATGACTCGTCAAGTTCTAATCGTATTTCAGATAATAACTCTGTGATAATCTCGCCATGTACACTTTGGTCTCCTATGATCCTCTTATCTACATTCTCAAGACTGAGATATGACAGCAATGAAGTAATATTAATTTTCCCCTTTTGACGTTTTTCTATTGAATAAAGTACCTTTAAAAGCTTCAATTTCTCAAATTCTTGATTATGGTAGTCATTCAAGTCGAATGCTATCTTTGTCTTTAAATTATGACGAATACCGCTAGGACTCCCAATCAGTTTTCTACGGATATTTTCTGTGCTATAAGCAGCTTCATCCTCTTCCCCATTGTCTATAGCTTCTTGGCAAATTTCATCAATTAACTTAGCCATATTAATTGGTGCCTCATCTCTTTTGGCTCCAATGTCAAACCGTCCTTGTTTCAACTTTGTAATACCGTCTTTAAACCAGTTGCTCCGAATATAGTAGTCATATGTTATAGCTCCTAATTTACCTGAGATAATTTTCATGTTCTTAATTTCATTGTACCTGGGATCATCCAAAAATTCTGGGTTATTTGGGTTAAGTCCTCTTTTTTGAAGTTCCTCTTTTAAATAAAAGTCAGTAAATTTTTTCATAATATATACCTCCTACTTCTTTTTCAAATGGATTTGCTGAATTAATTCTCTATTATTGTAAAACAAGCATCCTGTAGCTGTATGTAACAAAAAAGTCGGAAAATGAAGAACTTAACCAAATAGTTCTAACCTTTTCAATAATTATAGTAAATACTCTTCCCCTTAAACAAACTGAAATTTGACAAGAATTGTAATGAAATATAGACTAATTATAGTCAAAAAAGGTCAGAATTTGCGGAGGTTATTTATAATGTTTAACTGTTTTTACTGTGGAGAAGATTTAGAGGGTACTTTAAAAAGCGAAGAACATATTATTCCTGATTCTATTGGTGGCAATATTACAACTTCGAATGTTTGTATAAAGTGCAATTCTGAAGCGAATCAACAAATAGACGTTAAATTCAAAGATCAATGGTTTATTAGTTGGGAACGCGCTTTAGCAGGTCTAACTGATAAACGCGGGAAAAAGCATACTGAGATAATTGAAACCTTTACAGAAGAAGGAGAACCTATTCAAATCAAGGTTTGTGAGGAGGGTTTTGTTCCAATAACTAAACCTGAGATTACTATAGATTGGATAAATGATATACCGAGTATTATAAAGGTAGATCCGCGGCACCAAGAAAAAGTACTAAGGGATATTGAGAAAAAGGCTTTAAAAAAAGGGATGCAAATAAGCATAAGTAAAGAAAGTTCAGAATCTGTAGATATAGGTAAAGTAGGTTTTCAAAAAATTTTAGATTTAAGTATAATTAGGAGAGAACAAGTTAAAATCTTACTCGGGTTGGGTTGTCTTTTTATACCTAACTTTGCTAAATCTGATACTGCTGCCGCATTAAGAATTTACTTATGGGATATAGACGGAAAAGGAAATATTAAAAACCTTTATTCTAGACTTTTCCCCCACCAATTAGAGAAAGAGAAGTATCCGCCATTTGTAGTTGAAAACAATATTCTACACACCTACTCTTCTGAGAAAGTCCTTTTAAATGGTATAATGAATTTCTTCACATCAGATAGTGAGCACATATTTATTGTCTACAAATACAATAACAAAATTCGCCTCTATTTAAACATATTTGGAATGATTCCGGCAGTAATTGAAACACTTGAAAGTCCAACTTATTTTTATCCAGGCCCATTACCTTACAAGGAAATGGCATATGTCGTTAACCCTAAGGAAAAGAAACATAAAGAATTTTTCATCGATGAAAAAAAAATAATGATCTCCTCTTTAGCAGTGGCTCGTTTGGCTGGTTATATAAGTTCACATCCAACGTTATACAAACATTTGAAGCAATAATAAAACACGTATAAATTAGGAGGAACCCAATTTATACGTGTTTATTTTATGCTTTACAATATTCTTTGGCACGTTCGCGATATCGGCTTACACAATTTAAACATACATCATCTGGGTAATCAACGATGTTTACCATTAATTCATCATAAGTATTACCGCAAATAGAACATGTTATTTTTGTTTCATCCTCTAATAAGTATTGCGTTCCTTCTGCAGTCACTAGTTCAGCAACTAATGTATCTAGATCTTTACCTTCTAGCATTTCAGGAGAAACATATGCTATTAATCGAAATTCACCATTTTGATTTACGCATATATTCCCTCTATTCTCGGTCTTAAGTAGGGAAAGGTGGAAAATGGCGTAGAATCCCATTAAAGGATAAAGTAGCTGTAAGCATAAAGCATTTTAGAAAAGTTAGAGGGTTGGCACCTATAGAGGCTGCCGATAAACATGCTCCCCTTTTTACAACTAAAACAGGCAATGCGTATTCGCCCAGTTATTTGGACCAAGTATTTAAACGAGAATTTTCTAAGATTGAAAGTGATAAAGCTATCACTCCCCATATATTTCGACATGCGTTCGCTATTATCTCACACATAAACGGTGCAGACATTTATAAAATTATGAAATCACTGGGCCATGAGAAGATTGAAACCACAATTATTTATATGGAGAAGGTATTGGCGACGGATCAGCATGCAATTCATGAGTGGGAAGCGGGTAATTTTGAAGGATATATCTAAAATTACGGGTCATATGGACGCTGCAATATTGTTTTCAATAAAAAAACGTAGATGAATTTTATGTTGCTTTGAAATAAAGTTTGTTCAAAAAAATCCACAAACCAGCATCTTACAATAAATATAAAGAATCTAGTTTGAAAATAGATTCATCAAAATGGATTCTTTATCAGCAGATATTAGTTTTGTTATAAAAAAAGTTGGATATTTCGTAATGGTATTGCTCAACAATCGCGCCCGATTGTTGAATACAAAATTGTAATTTAGCATAAGGGATGTAAAGGATAATTTTATAATAATATACCGACAACTATTAATAGGAAGGTAAGAATCACACCGATAACAACTCCAATCAAATGTACCTTGAATGCACCCAAATTAAAAAAATTGCCTATAATGAAATACCCAATTGTTCTAAAACATCGCAACATTACTTCAAATACTTCAAAATGGTATTACTGACTTTTATCAAAAGTGCATAAAACAAATTCCTGAACGACTGTCAGTAAAAATTAATTTGAAAAAGTTTCTCCTTTGTCCAAATTCAAAGTGTGATTATTAATTATAACAATATGGTTATTCTCCCACTCCACATCAACCTTGTGCATACGGTTTTCATAATAAATCCTTTTTTTAATCCAAAGTTGTCCCTTTACAATCCCTATAACACTAATTGAGGTAGCTGCTCCACCGTTCAATGTGTAAAAGTCTATAGTAGTTTTATTATCAGGTGATTGTGTTGCTTCAATATGCTCTCTCGCAACTGTATTTACTGCCACTCCTAATAAAAAAGCTATCGACAGGGGAACTATTATCAATAGGGTTAACCAGCTTCTCCACCTTGCTCGCTTACTACTTTTATCTTTAAAGCCCATTATACCTATAATAAAAACAATAACAGAAAGAAACCAAAGCGTTAGAGCATCTGGTGCCAATTGCCAAGTTCGATTATAGGACGCATAAAGTGCTTGAAATGAAAGCGCTAATAATATTAAACATACAATGAATGACCATAAATTATATTTTCTATCCAATTCGAATTGCCTCCCTTTTTCAAGTTAGACATAAATTGTAATTAAATGGTTCCCGATTTATGGTTTGCAGATGTATTGTTCACAAACAACACCAATACTCCATATTCACTTGAACAAGAGGTATTGGTTCCCCAAGTTTCATTTGGGAACTTTATTGTATAGAATTGTATGAATTACGCTATCTGCTGTAAGGTTTAACTCATTGGCTAATTGTTTTAAGCCCTCTGTAAGTAAATTAGCTCCTTTAATTCCAGACTGGTTAGCTTTATAATCCGAGTCTGGCACCTACTTCTGCATACTCTATATCTTTTCTTTCTGCATTCCAATTATCCCCGGTTTGTCCGTCCCATATCGCTCCTGTTTCAACGAAACCGACAGACGCAAACAACTTCCGAGCGACTTCGTTTACCATCCAATATGATGTAGCAACTGCATCGGCTTTTCCTTGTGGAAACGACTTTATGTAATCAATAACTTTCATCATTGCTTGTTTGCCAAATCCTTTGCCTTGATACTTTTTATCAATCATAAAGCGATTAAGTCCATAAGTAGATTTATCTCCATATTTTTCACATAAAAATGCACTTTCCGCCAGTTCGAAAAATCCAATATCGACATATCCTATGACTTCATCATTGTTGTATATAGCGAAAATCATAGGAGGGTTTTCGTCGTTGAGTATCTTTACATAGGCTTTAGCCAAACAATATATACTGGAATCCACATTTCCTTTCTGCTCGTCTGTTATGCTTAACTTCAACACTGCCTCAAAATTATCGTGGGTAATTTTTCTTAATTCAATCATTTCTCTTCCCTACTTCCGAAAATATAAATTCGCCCCTCTACAATTCAACTTTCTTTACTATTTCGCCATTATCGCCAGTACACCTTTTAAACGAATCGATTTCTCCCATCAACTGATGATAAATGCACCCAAAGCGTCGTTTGGTTACATGTCTTAAAAAAACGTTATTCAATAATATGGCCCGATTGTTGAACAAATGTGAAACACCACTCTTCAACTAAACTGCCCCGTTAGTTTAATAAAAAAGGGCTGCATATGCAACTCATGTTCTTCAAGTAAAGCACCCGTTATCACAATAAAATGAAATCCAATTTGATTAATCATTTTCAAAATGGATTCTTTGTTTTTGAAGTAGGATAGAAAATAAACCTTTTGACCTATAAGAATTTAATTATCTTGAAAGTATGATATTTATGATTGAAAGCAAATATGAATCTCTAAAAAAGATAATTATGTTTTTTAGAAAAAGTCTTCGAAAATATAAATGGAAAGTATAGTGTATTCTGATATCGGGATTATAATATTCCAGAATTCACCGGTTAAATCACTAAAATATAATCAAATATGCTATCAAGGGAAAAACCCCAGCAACAGTTATTCCAATGGATATTTCATCACTTTGGATTACTAGCTTGGGGCTTTTTGTGCTTGTAAATAAAATGGAGGAAAAGGAAATGCAACAGTTATCAGTGACATTAACAATCCCAATCCCATCTGATTCAATAATTATTTCAAAGGTAGAGTTGGAGGAACTAAAGAAGGCACAACTTGCAGGTGTTTATTGGTCCATGAAAGATCTTGAAAATAGAATTAACCGAAAACATGAGTGGATAAAAGAAAATATTCTCTATCCATCAAAGTTCAAAAAAGTTCTTGATATCGAATCAGGTGGCTTTGTCTTTTACCCAAAATCTAAAGGACAAACCTGGTCTTTTCAGGCATCCAAAATGGCAGCATTTTTAGAAAAATATTTTAAAGATATTTTTTCTTAAAACCAATATTAAAGGAATCAAATGTAACGAGTAACTACTCTTTAAAATTTAATCCTTATAGAAAGTAATTTCATTGTTAATAATAGAAACCATATTCATAAAATATATTTTTCAGAGGTGAATAGCAGTGGCAAGTATTCAAAAACGTGGTAAAACATATCAATATACAATTAGTCGTATATTGGATGGAAAACAAGATCCGATTCGAAAAGGAGGTTTTCATACTAAAAAAGAAGCAACAATTGCAGCAGCTGAAATTGAAGCTATGCTAAATAAAGGGATTGTTCCTCACTTAAAACCAGCTCCTTTTGATGAATACTTTAATAACTGGGTAAAGCTGTATAAAACTAACTTATCACTAGCAACATTAAAACATTATGACTACACATATAACCGCATCAAGGAATTTTTCAACAGTACATCTTTGCAAGAGATTTCAACACAGGATTACCAAAAGTTCTTGAATCAATTAGGGGCTACACGTTCGAAGGAAACTGTAGAAAAAGTAAATGGTCATATTCGTGCGTGCGTCCTTGATGCAGTTGACGAACAAATCATACCACGTGATTTCACAAGGAAAGCTGAATTGAAATACACAGTTGACGCAAAAGAGGAATTCGAAAAATATGTAAATTACCAAGATAGTATTTTATTGTTGAATGGTCTTAAAGATCGATTAGATCAAGGTTTAGATTATTATTTGCTATTATTAGGTTTAACAACCGGATTACGTTTTGAAGAATTAGTTGGGCTTGTATATAGTGATTTTGACTTCAATCATAATGAATTAAATGTAGATAAAACCTGGGGATATAATAACAGAATGCCTACAGGATTTGGACCTTTAAAAAATAAAGCGTCTAAAAGAAAAATCAAAGTAGAAGGCACTACAATGGCATTATTTGAAGATTTATTTAAAACGACTCCAGATAATGAACATCATTTAGTATTTTATAATGAAAAGTCAAAATACAAAGTAATAACAAATGAACGAGCAAATGATCTTTTAAAAGAAGTGTTACTCGAATTAAATATTCGACCACTTATTACAATGCACGGTTTAAGACATACTCATGGAAGCATTTTATTACACAAGAAAGCGACTTACCAATATGTAAGTAGACGCTTGGGTCATGAAGACATTGAAACAACAATGAGAACTTATGCACATCTTCTGAAAGAAACCATTGAAGAAAACGATCAATTGGCAATCGATACTTTTACCGAAACGTATCAGTAGAAGAGCAATTAGCGCCTCACAATGACCAAATTAGATTTCATTAAAAAGCTTATGTTTGAAAAAACATGAGCTTTTTTCTGTGTAAATAATTTATTTTGATTCCTTGGTTGGGAGTGAAAAGCTCATGTATGTTTTATTTTGCTTCCCTTAATCAATCACGATTTCACGGATGGCAGCTTGTGTAAAAACTTGTGTAAAATAAATCTGTCTGTGTGTAAAATTTGTGTAAAATGATTTCGATTCTTATCGTTTCCTATCGTAACCCAAGAAATGTAAAAAGCTCACAGACCCTGTACTATCAAGGTTTGTGAGCTTTCCAAACTTACTAAACGTAACATATATGTACGTGATGATACCGGTGGTCGGGGTCGAACCGACACTCCAAAGGAACACGATTTTGAGTCGTGCGCGTCTGCCAATTCCGCCACACCGGCATAATGGAGATAAAAAAAATCGGATAAACCGATTGAGTAATAAAATATGGAGGCGGCAACCGGATTTGAACCGGTGATAAAGGTGTTGCAGACCTGTGCCTTACCACTTGGCTATGCCGCCATAAAATATTTGGAGCGGAAGACGAGGTTCGAACTCGCGACCCCCACCTTGGCAAGGTGGTGTTCTACCACTGAACTACTTCCGCAATAAATGGCTGGGGTACCTGGATTCGAACCAGGGCGTGACGGAATCAAAATCCGTTGCCTTACCGCTTGGCTATACCCCAAAAGTTAAATATATATAAATGGGGCGACTGATGGGAATCGAACCCACGAATGCCTGAACCACAATCAGGTGCGTTAACCACTTCGCCACAACCGCCATATTATTATATTTTATTATTTTAAATTAAATGGGGCGACTGATGGGAATCGAACCCACGAATGCCTGAACCACAATCAGGTGCGTTAACCACTTCGCCACAACCGCCATATTATTATATTT
>NZ_JBGCCF010000061.1:0-8969 GCF_041262385.1 Lysinibacillus sp. RC46
GATCAGTTTTCAAAGATACCCGAGCAGTTTTATTCTCTACCTGATCAGTTTTCAAAGATACCCGAGCAGTTTTATTCTCTACCTGATCAGTTTTCGAGGATACCCGAGCAGTTTTATTCCCTACCTGATCAGTTTTCAAAGATACCTGAGCAGCTCTATTCTCTACCTGAGCAGTTTTCGGCGATACCCGAGCAGTTTTATTCTCTACCTGATCAGTTTTCAAAGATACCCGAGCAGTTCTTCTCTCTACCTGATCAGTTTTCAAAGATACCCGAGCAGTTCTTCTCTCTACCTGATCAGTTTTTGGCAGCTCTTCCTCCTCCCTATTTAAAGCAATCATTCAACCACAAAAAACACCCACCAATATTGGTGGGTGTAAAAAATTCCTATTTTTAGTTTTCTTCAGCTACTTTTGAGTAACGTTTTGTGTGTAGTAACATGAAATAACCGAAAGTAATAGCTAAGAATGCTACTAGGAAGCCTGCTAGAACTCCGTAGTTTTGCATTAAGTATGATGTATCACCAGTTGAAATACTAGCTTTAAATGCTGAAACAGTATATGTCATTGGTAATAGTTTATTAAATACTTGTAATGGTGATGGGATTAACTCAAGTGGGAATGTACCCGCACTTGTTGTAAGTTGTAAAATTAATACAACAATCGCCATGAAGCGTCCTGGATCACCGAAAATAGATACTAACATTTGAATTAAAGCTAAGAAAACATAACTTGTTAATAATGCTGTTAGGAAGAAGTATCCAAAATTGTCTACTTCAAGGCCTAAGCTCCATTTTACAATAACCACTGTTAATATAGTTTGAATTAAGCCGACTATTGCTAAAACTGAGACTTTACTTGCAAACCAAGTTGCTCCATTTTTTGGACGAATCGCTGGTTCCACAAGTGGGAAAACGATAGAGATTAATAACGCACCAACGAATAAACCAAGAGAAATAAAGTATGGTGAGAAACCTGTACCATAGTTAGGTACATGGTTTACAGATTCTTTATCAACCTCAACTGGGCTACCTACCATATCATATGTGTCTTTGCTTGCATGAACTTCTTTTGCTTTTTCACTTGCTTCACCTAGTTTGCTAGATAAAGTTGATGTACCATCTACAAGTTCAGTAGTACCATCAGCAAGCGTTTTAGAACCTTCTGCTAATTCACCTGATTTAGAGGCAAGTGTTGATGTACCTTGATTTAATGTTGTTGAACCACTCGCTAGCTCATTTAAACCTGAAGCCAATGTTTTAGAACCTGTTACGGCTGTCTTAACACCAGCATTTAATTCACCTAATTTTTGAGCAAGTGTTGCATTACCAGCTTGAAGACCTTTTGCTCCTTGGACTAACGCACCACTTTTTGATGTTAACTCATTAGCACCTGCTAACACTTGTGATTGACCTGCTGCAATTTGTGATGCACCAGAACTTACTTGATTAGCACCAGCTTGTAATTTTTCTGTACCAGCAGTTAAAGAACCTAAGCCATTATGCACGCTTGCACTTCCTGCTTGTAGCTCTGCTAATGTTTGTTTTAATACTGCCGCTTGCTCTTCAGGCAATGAAGCCATCATGCCTTGTAATTGATTAGATAAAGCTGTGATGCCTTCTGCTACTTTTGCAGAACCCGCTGTTAATTGGCCTGCTGCACCATTTAATGCGCCTGCATTTTCAGCAATTGAAGCTGCACCTGCACTAATTTGTTTTTGTTTATCGCTAATTGTAGCTAAACCTGATTGAACCTTTGCTACACCCTGTGTATATTGTGATACACCTTGCTCAAGTGTTGTTGCTCCAGATGCTGCTTGCTGTGCACCTTGTTGTAACTGTCCAGCGCCGTCTTGTATTTTTACTAGACCAGTAGATAAGTCATTAGCGCCTTTTGCAGCGTCTCCAGCACCTTTAGTAATTTTATCTGCACCATTTGACAATTCAACTGTACTTGATGCTAGTTGCTCAAGATAACCTTTTAAATCCTTTGTACCATCAGCTAAAGTTTTAGCACCTTCATCTAGCTTATTCGAGCCATCTGCAGCCTCTGTAAAGCCATCTCCAAGTGTTGTAATAGAATCAAATAACTTTTCAGCATAAGTTGCTGAAACTTGTGAATTTACTTCCGCACGTACACGGTCCATTGCTGTTTCACCAATTTGTGCACCAAGGAAGTTCAATCCTTCATTCGGAATATAATTCATAACTAGTTTAGAAGGTTTGTCATCTAATAAAGTAGTTGCGTGCTCAGAGAAATTTGTTGGAATTTCTAGAATCATATAGTAATCACGGCCATGTAAGCCTTTTTCAGCTTCTTCTTTGGAAACGTCAATAAACTTAAACTCGTTACTCTCGACAAGCTTATCGACTAAATCGTTCCCTAAATCTAATTTAACTCCTTCCATTTCAGCGCCCTTATCTTCATTGACAACAGCTACTGGCAAGTTCGGAAGACCTTCATACGGATCCCAGAATGCCCATAAAAACATACCGGCATACATGACTGGGATAAATAATACAGCGATTATTGAAACAAGCATTTTTCTTGTTTTAAAGATTTTCAGCCACTCAGCTTTAATCATAAATTTTCTTCACTCCTATAATTTTTGACCGAAAACGTCAGTCGGTCATTTTTATTCAAAAAAAAAATCTAAATCCTCACTAGACTGTCATTGATTCACCTTTTAACTAAGCCAAATCAAGTTAAAATTAGCCCACGGAAGATTGTTTCCTTGAAAAGATTTAAGATCTTTTCTTCAGGAATAATGTCGCCATGTAGCTCATGCCAATCAACGACAAACGCTAGATACGCCTTTAACAATAGAAAGCTTACTAGTTCTGCATCACAATCTCTAACTTCTCCTTTATCGATACGTCTTTGAATTAATTCCGTAACGTAGGATAAAATTTCAGTTTCAATGCGAGCTAAAACTTGTTTAACTGCTGGCGTTCGTAGCTCCTTTTCTTCCTCTAATAACTTCGCAAATAAAAGATGTTTTTCACGGAACTGTAGCATTTTCATTAAAGCATTATGTGCATTGTCCATAAAGCTCGCTGATGCATCCAACACTGCATCTGCTTCTGCTTGCATTTCTCGTACAAGTGACATAGCTATCTCTTGAAATAAAATTTCTTTATTTGCAAAGAATGTGTAAATCGTCCCTTTACCGACATTGGCGATTTTAGCCACTTGCTCCATTGTTGTGGCCTTGTAACCAAACAATGTAAAGGATTTTGCAGCTGCTTCAAGAATTTCCTGCCTACGATCCATTAGTAACATCCTTTCCTGTTCTATTATGTACATGCCTTTGTACACGAAAATGATAATGACCAGAAAACCATTCCGGTCATCTGGTCATTATCATATTCCTATTTTAAAAATTATGCAAGCATTAATTGTGATTTTTTTCACTTTTTTTCATGATCACTATGCTCAGAAGTATCATTACCGTGATTCATCATGCTATGATCCATACTGTTATTATTTGCTTTTTCATCCTCTGGTAAAACGTTCGTCATATCAGGACTACCGGCAGTAATTTGTTGCTTCGGCATACTATGAACACCACTGCCTGAAGTAGTATGAGCATACATATAATATACCCCATCGTGGTCAAATGTAGTCGTCGCTTTATAAACGCCATCTTTCTCTAATTTACCGTCCATCATTTGCCCTTGATCACGTTTACCAGATTCCCAAACCTCAAATTGTACAACTGCGTCATCAACTTTTTTGCCACCTTCTACAACCTGCGCAGCAAGATCAATTGTTTCATTGATTGCTACTTCTTTCGGTGTTAAAATTTCAACTTCTGGTATTTGAGCTATCTCAGGCTCTGGTAAAGCTGCTGACTCTTTCTTTTCTCCGCAACCTACTAATAATGCAGGTACTGCGACTAATGCTAATAACCATTTTTTCATGTTTTATTCCTCCATTAACGGCAATGTAATTTTTACAACTGTGCCTTTTTCAACTTCACTTTCAATCTCTATCTTGCCATGTAACTGCTTCAGCAATTGTTCTACAATCGACAAGCCTAATCCACTGCCACCATCTGCTCGGCTCCGCGCTTTGTTAACACGATAAAAGCGCTCCGTTACATGCAATAAATCCTCTTGAGGAATACCCATTCCATAATCCTTAATGATAATTTTTGCACTAGCATTATTCTCTAAGGCAGTAATTTCAACCTTTGACTGTTCATACGAGTAATTAATGGCATTTTCAATAATATTAATAAAAATTTGTTTCAACTTTACTTCATCCGCTTTGATGATTAATGCATCATCAGCATCTAAATGGAGTGCAATGCTCTTCTTCTCTGCCTGATGAGTTAATATTTTTTGAACCTCACGTAATGTTTCGGCAAGAGGGATTGGATATAAAGTAATTTCTGCTTGTTCATTTTCCATACGAGCAAGTTGAAGCAATTCATTCGTTAAACGTTCCATACGATTTGCCTCACGTACAATGAGCTGGATCGTTTCCTCTTTTTGATGTTCTGGAATAATACCATTCTGCATTGCTTCGCTATAGCCTTTTACATAGCTAATGGGTGTCCGTAATTCATGTGAAACTGTCGCCAAAAACGTTTTTTGAGCCTCGTCCTCTTGTTGGATCGCCTCTGCCATTTGATTAAAGGTGCTCGATAGCCTTCCGATTTCATCTTTCGAATGAACTGGCACACGCGTCCCATAGTTTCCGTATGACATTTGCTCAACAGCTCTTTGTAAATTACTTAATGGTCGCATAATATGGCGAATTCCCTTATAAATTAAATAGCTGATAACAAGTAAAAATATAAAGGCACTGACAAATAAGAAAATGACTTCATTATTCGCTAACTCACTAATTTTTGCTAGAGGGAAGTATATATAAATAATTCCTTCAAGCCTATTTTGATCCACTAGCGGAAGTACTACCGAAATTAGCTGTCTATCAAATCGGGGTTCATATCCTATTTTTTGTACATATTCACCCGCAAGTAATTGCTGTCGCTCTTCTGGACCAATTAATGTCTCGAAATCAATATCAAACGGCACACAGGCACTTAGTTCTCGCGGATTTCTTACTGCAAAGATATTCAAATTCGAATAATTAGCATACTGTTCAATATCTGCAATAAATTCATCTGTTACCTTACTACCGGTATACATCGTTTGTAGCTTTGTCCCTACTTCTACCATCATCTCTTCCGTGTCTTCTACATAAAGTCTTTCATATAAATAATCAGTCAGGACATACATAAAGACAACGGTAATGATCAAAAATGCAAAGATTAATAGCCAAATGCGTGTTGAAATCTTTTTCATTCGCCAGGATCAAAGCGATAGCCCACTCCCCAGACGGTTTGAATATGCCCCGCCGCTTCCTTTCCAAGCTTTATACGTAAGGTTTTTATATGAGTGTCCACAGTTCTTGTTCCCCCTACATAATCAATATCCCAAATACGTTCTAGTAATTGCTCCCTAGTATAAGCATTTCCAGGGTTATTCATAAATAAATGTAATAGTTCAAATTCCTTTAAAGTAAGCGGGACACTCTTTCCATCTACAGATACTTTTCGTGCAATCTCATCTATTTTAATAGGTCCAAGTATCACATATTTTTGCTGCAAGTCTTCAATATTAGTGCCACTTCTTCTTAGCACAGCATGGATTCGAGCAACTAGTTCATCATTTGTAAAGGGTTTTACAATATAATCATCTCCGCCAATTGTTAAGCCTTTAACCTTATCCTCATTTGCATCACGTGCTGTCAGGAAAATAATTGGTATATTCGACATCGCACGTATACTTTGACAAACCGCAAAGCCATCTTCGTGTGGCATCATCACATCAAGTAGAACTAAATCGATTTTTTCGCGCACGATCATATCGTAGGCTTCTGTACCACTCGCTGCTGTTACGGTCTCAATTTTTGCATTATGGAGCATCATTTCTATTAAATTACGCATATCTTGCTCATCATCAACAATTAATACAGTTGTCACATTTATTCCTCCCTCACTAACAATTGAAATGCACCTTTCCCCACATCAACTGTTTTTTTCACCTGACCTTCTTTTATGAAATACAAAGTATGGTCATCATAACCAGCGACAACAATATAATCTTTAAACTGATTTACGACAAACGGATTAGCTCCTACCTCTTGCTGCCATTTCACATTTCCATCAAAGTCGGCAACATATAATTCATTACGGCCATGACTAACAACGAGAACAGCATCCTTTGTTTTGGTTAATCCAACAGGCATTAAAGGCATTGCTATCTCCCCATGTTTGATGCCTGTTATAAGATCATATTTTTTAACAGAGCTATTCGGTTTACTTCCTTCTCCATGGCCACCAATCCATAGTTCATTTTTCTCTTCAAGAATTGCTATTCCATGTGATGATTTTTGAATCGGCCACTCTTGTTCAATTTCTAGATTCTCAATATTTAACACCGATAATTTCGTATCTTTATAATTAATCACATATAGCTTATCTTTATAAGCTGCCATTGACATAGGATAATTACCAATCTTCTGTGTTGCTAGTTCGTTGCCCTCTTCATCAAAGCTTGTCACTGTATTCGTTTTGCTATTCGTAATAAAAAACTGTTTTCTATTTTCAGCATAATACGCATTCGTTGAACCAAGCTGTACTTTTTTAGAATAGAGCTTCTTTCCGGTTGATAATGTATAGACGTCAATTTCATTTAATTGATGACCATACAATAACACACGATCATTTCCGAGGAGTACTGCCCCTGAGTAAGCTTTATCTAATAACCATGTTGCTATCACATCACCTTGTTCATCTATAAAATCTAGAGAAGGCTCTTGTATATTTAAGGATGCAATAAAATTCTGATCGCGTTCAATAGGCTCAAACGATTTCTCCGTACACCCTACTAGCAATACAAGCTGTACTAAAGAAAAAATGAAGAATGCCCATTTTTTCAACATCATCACCTCTGTTTCTTAACTATACTTCACAATTGTGAAATTCACGTGAAACTTGAGAGGTAAATTTATGACAAAGAAAACAAGCAAATTTCACAGTTATTATTATGTAATGCTACATTTACGAGCATTTATCCAATCCAAAATTATAGTAGCACATATACTACATAGATTATGGTTAGGAGGAATCAACGTTATGGTGTCCATTAGCTTATGTATGATTGTGAAAAATGAAGAAGATGTCATCGGTAGATGTCTAGCATCTGTAAAAGACTTAGTCGATGAGATTAATATCATCGATACTGGCTCTACCGACAATACGAAGCAAATTGTTAATGAGTTTACAGATCGTATTTTTGATTTTGAGTGGATTCATCATTTTGCAGCTGCAAGAAATTTTTCATTCCAACAAGCAACAAAGGAGTACATTTTATGGCTAGATGCAGACGACGTATTATTAGAAGAGGATCAGGAAAAATTGAAAGCACTAAAAGAATCCTTGACCCTTGATATAGATGCTATTTCTATGAATTATAATTTAAGCTTTGATAATGAAGGAAATGTAAGTTCTCTATTAAAAAGATATCGCTTAGTAAGAAGAAATAAACAATTCCAATGGATAGGTGCTGTACACGAATATTTAGAAGTCGGTGGAAATCTATTGGATAGTAATATCGCTGTCAGTCATTTACCACTTAATCACGATCATTCGCGGAATATTAACATCTATAAGCAGTTAGTTGACTCAGGAGAACAGCTCTCTCCACGAGATACATTTTATTACGCAAATGAATTACTGGATCACGGACAATTTGAGGATGCAATATTTTACTATGAGACATTTTTAACTTCTAAATTAGGCTGGGTAGAAGATAATGTTCGAGCCTGTTTCAAATTAGCAGATTGTTATTCTCATTTAAATGATCCAGAAAATAATCTGAGCTCCATTCTAAGAAGCTTTGAATACGATATTCCACGTCCAGAAGCGTGTTGTAGACTTGGTTTTCATTTAATGGAACAAGCCAGAAATTATGAAGCAATATTTTGGTATGAGCAAGCGCTTGTCATCAAGCAAAATCCTAACGCTCCTTTTCAAAACAAAACCTTTACGACATGGTTACCCCACTTACAACTTTGTGTCCTCTTTGATCGGTTACAACAATATGAAACTGCCAACGCGCATAATGAATTAGCCAGATCCTTTTTACCAAATGATGAAAAAATACTGCACAATAAAACATATTTTGATCGTATTTTAAAAAAGGGTAATGAAGAATCTTAATCTCTTCTATAGTAATGGATTAGTACATTGAAGTAATTTCTTAATTCTAGTATTAGGTTTTAACTATACATTGATTAAAAATACTTTTTCCGCTATCGATATTTTTAGAAAAGCCAAGGAGTTAACTGTCTATTTCATCTTCTCTCTCTATGAATACGATATTTGAGAGAGGAGGTGAAACAATGCAATTTGGAAATTTTAAAGAAAGAGTTTGCAGTAAATGTAATACATTCCCATGTTGTTGTAATCCTTGCGCCGCTCAAAGCTGTCCTATTTTCCCTGTTAAACCTACTGGAAAAACTGGTCCTACTGGCGCTACCGGGGCTACTGGTGTTACTGGGGCGACTGGCGTTACTGGCTCTACTGGTGTTACTGGTTCTACCGGAGCTATGGGAGCGACTGGGGCTACTGGTTCTACTGGCGTTACCGGTGACACTGGAGCTACTGGCTCTACCGGAGTTACTGGTTCTACTGGTTCTACTGGTTCTACTGGTTCTACTGGTTCTACTGGTTCTACTGGAGCTACTGGTTCTACCGGCTCTACCGGAGTTACTGGTTCTACTGGCTCTACTGGCATTACTGGTGACACTGGAGCTACTGGTTCTACTGGCGTGACTGGTTCTACTGGAGCTACTGGTGTTACTGGTGTTACTGGTGTTACTGGTGTTACTGGTGTTACTGGTGTTACTGGTGTTACTGGTGTTACTGGTGTTACTGGTGTTACTGGTGTTACTG
>NZ_JBGCCF010000062.1:0-7785 GCF_041262385.1 Lysinibacillus sp. RC46
CAGCGATGTTCGCTACTTTATCAGCGATGTTCGCTACTTTATCAGCGATGTTCGCTACTTTATCAGCGATGTTCGCTACTTTATCAGCGATGTTCACCATGCCTAGCACGCTCAACATCGCTTTGCTCCTTGAGCGTGCTAGCAGATTTTAGTTTTCGGTAACAACTCCGTTATATAATCCTGGTCTGCGGTCGTCATAAACAGGAATTCGGCCTCGTACTTCGTCGACAATTGAAAAGTCCACGTCGATGACAGCTACTTCTTCGTCCTCTGCACCAACCCACAGCACTTCGCCCCATGGTTGAATAATCATTGATTGACCATTGAAGTTTTCTACCTTTCTAGAAATGCGATTAACAGCGATCACAAAGCATTGATTTTCAATGGCACGTGCTTGCAACAATGTTTTCCAATGATCGATACGCGGTGTCGGCCATTGCGCCGGTACGAACAAGACCTTTGCACCTTCTAAGGCGTGAGCACGTAGCCATTCTGGGAAGCGAATATCGTAGCAAATCACGCCTGCAGCCTCGATTTCTCCAAGTGCATAGCGATTCATCTCATCCCCAGCTTCTAAATATAAATGCTCGTCCATCAAACGGAAAAGATGTGCCTTGTTATATTCACCTACTAACTCACCATTTTTATCAAACGTATACATCGTGTTGTAAAATTTATCGCCCTTCTTCGTTGAAACAGAGCCACCAACAATATGTACGCCAAGCTCTTTCGCTAGGTTTGATAAAAATGCTTTCGAACGATCTCCATCCACATCTGCAAGCTCTGATAATTTTTCAAGAGCATAGCCTGAATTCCACATTTCTGGTAGTACAATAATTTCTGCACCTTTTTTTGCCGCTTCACGAATCTTGTCCTCAGCGCGAGCAAAATTTTCTTCTACTTTGCCAAAACCTACGTTTAATTGGATACAACCAATTTTCATTGCTATTCCTCCTCTAGACAGTACTGTTCTGTATTTATACTACAATAAATCAACCTTACTTCCATGGTTTAAGCTCAAATATTTAGATTAATATTTCACCACTCAATACTTGAACAGCCGAACCCGCAATTGCCACATCTTTTATTTTTGGTGTAACGTACAATAATCCACCACGTTTTGAAAGCTGTTTGCTAACGATACTTTCTTTTGATAATTTTTCACACCAGTAAGGTCCTAGCGCACCATGAGTGGAACCATTTACATGATCCTCATCAATGCCTTGTGCTGGAGAAAAGAATCTTGAGACAATATCAATCCCCTCATCTTTAGAACGGCTTGTAATACAAACACCACGTACCGGGAACTGTTTCATCGCACGAAAATCAGCTTTAAAGTCTGCAATATACTCTTCGTGACTTAGCTCCACTATATAATCCAATTCTGTTTTCCCTACATATGTTGGTTTCACACCAAGCCATTCCTCAAGCTCCAAAGGACATTCAATCTCTTCTAACTGGTACTTCTTAATTGTTATTTCAACTAGTTCATTCAACCAATTTGCTTGTAAAGGACCGCTTACAGTCTGGAATGTAAGCGAAGAATTGACGGGTACAATTCCTTGTTTCCAAAGTAAAAAAGCGCTAGCGATTGTTCCATGTCCACAAATCGGTATTTCCTTTGCTGGCGTAAACCATCTAAGAAAAAAATCATGATCCTTCTTTTGGACAAAAGCTGTTGTTGGTACGGGTATCTCCTGAGCAATTTTCTGCATGGTCGACTCAGGTATTGGTGAATCAAGTAAACAGACTGCTGCGGGATTTCCCTTATAAAGTTCTGTAGTAAAAGCATTGACGATAAAATACGAGACTTTATTCAATTTTCCTCACCTCATATACTATTGGGCTCTAGACAATTACTAAAAAAAGTAATATTATGTGCATCATATCTTTAATAATTATTATATTCTGAAAAAGGTGGACATGCATGGAATTCTCAAAAAAACTACAGCTACTTCCAACTCAATTTTTTGCAGCACTTGTGCAAAAAGTAAACGCTGCTCTTGCTGAAGGGCGTGATGTTATTAATCTTGGTCAAGGTAATCCAGATCAACCCACTCCTCCACATATTATTAAAGCATTGCAGGAGGCGGCAGAAAATCCTCAAAATCATAAATACTCTCCATTTCATGGCATAGCAGAATTACGCCAAGCAGCTGCAAGTTTCTACAAACGCGAATACAATGTTGACATTGATCCTGACACAGAAGTAGCTATTCTCGGTGGTACGAAAATTGGTCTTGTTGAGTTACCGTTAGCCGTTTTAAACCCTGGTGATACTATGCTATTACCCGATCCTGGATATCCAGATTACTTATCAGGTGTCGTATTAGGCGATGTTAATTTTGAAGTTATGCCTCTTTTTGCAGAAAATAATTTTCTGCCTGATTATAATGCTTTATCCGATGCAGTAAAAGAAAAGGCGAAGATGCTTTACTTGAATTACCCGAATAACCCAACTGGCGGTACTGCAACACTTGAATTTTTCGAGGAAACAGTACGCTTTGCAAAAGAGCACAATATTATCGTAGCACATGATTTTGCCTACGGGGCGATTGGATTTGACGGCAATAAACCTATCAGCTTCCTGCAAGCTGACGGTGCAAAAGATGTCGGTATCGAAATGTATACATTATCCAAAACGTATAATATGGCAGGCTGGCGCATTGGTTTTGCAGTTGGTAACCCTGATATTGTTGCAGCCATTAACCTTATTCAAGATCATCTATTTTGTAGTCAATTCCCTGCCGTGCAACAAGCCGCGGCAGTTGCACTTACTGCTTCCCAGAGTTGCGTGGATAAGCTAAGTGCGACTTATGAGCGTCGACGAAACGTACTGATCGAAGAAGCTCAGCGAATTGGTTGGCAAGTAACAGCACCGAGAGGCTCTTTCTTTGCATGGCTCCCTGTTCCATTAGGTTTTACGAGTGAACAATTTGCCGATTTATTGCTCGACAAAGCTGATATCGCAGTAGCTGCAGGCAATGGCTTCGGTCAATATGGTGAAGGCTATGTGCGGGTTGGCTTACTTGTTAGCGAAGACCGCTTACGTGAAGCGATCAGTAGAATTGAAAAATTAAACTTATTTAACTCATGAAGTAGACTCTACCCGAAAAACTGTTCCATTAGCTCAAACTTGCTATGGGAACAGTTTTGTCTCTTTCTTGCGGATTCTTTCGCAACTAAATATTATAACAAAATAAAAAATTTTAAAAATTCAATTGACTTACTATATCCTATAATTTATATTAGTTCTATCGGATTTACAAAAAAATATTATAAATCTCTTATCAAGAGTAGCTGAGGGACTGGCCCTATGAAGCTCGGCAACCTCCTTTTTTAAGGAAGGTGCTAAATCCTGCAAACGATCATCGTTTGAAAGATAAGAGAGGACACTTTTTTATGAGCCTCTCTTAATTTTTTTAAGAGAGTTTTTTTTATTTTCAAAAACCGATAAAAAAACTTTGGAGGTATGTTTCATGAAAAAGAAAAATAAAATTTTATTAGGTTTAGCAAGTCTCACATTAGTAGCAGCATTAGTAGGCTGTGGTACTAAAGAAAATAGTAAGGATAGTCAAAGTAAGGCTATTAATGAAAATAAGATTGTAGTAGGTGTAACTTCTGGTCCACACGAACAAATTGCTGAGGTTGTAGCAAAAGTTGCCAAAGAAAATGGCTTAGAGGTAGAAGTAAAATCTTTCTCTGATTATGTTTTACCAAATACATCGTTAGCAGAGGGCGATCTTGATGTAAACAGTTATCAACACAAGCCATTCCTCGAGACATTTAACAAAGATCACAATACAGATTTAGTGCCAGTTGGAAAAACAATTTTAAATCCTCTAGGCATATACTCTGAGAAATATAAATCATTTGATGACGTTCCTGATGGTGCAACGTTCGGATTACCAAATGATCCAACAAACGGGGCTCGTGCTCTATTTGTCCTTCAAGAGGCGGGCTATATTAAATTAAAAGACGGTGCAGACTTAACAGCATCTATTCGCGATGTGGAAGAAAACAAAAAGAATTTGAAATTCATTGAATTAGAGGCTGCACAAATTCCAAAACAGCTTAGTGAAGTAGATGTAGCAGCTATTAATACAAACTTCGCTCTTGATGCTGGCATTAATCCTAAAAAAGACTCCATTCTTTTAGAATCTACGGACTCTCCATATGTGAATTACATTGTAGTACGTGCCGAAAACAAAGATGACCCAACGATCAAAAAATTTGTTGAAGCTTATCAATCTGATGAGGTACGCAATTTTATTGAAAAAGAATTCCAAGGCTCTGTAATTCCAAGCTGGTAAGTGACGATTAAGGACCATTCATAAAATCAAGAATCTGCGGGACTCCTACAGGAAAGCTAGCAGATTCTTGATTTATAGAAGGACTAAGAAAGGAGATATCACCGTATGATTCAACTAGAAAATATAACAAAAGAATTTAAAACTAAAAATGGTATCGTCAAAGCAGTAGATGGTATTAACTTGCATGTCAAAAAAGGTGAAATTCATGGGGTTATTGGCTACAGTGGTGCAGGAAAAAGTACTCTTATTCGCTGTGTCAATTTATTAGAACGTCCAACAACAGGAAAGGTATTAATCGATCATGTAGATATTACTTCCCTTTCTCTAAACGACCTTCGCAAAACTCGTCAAAAAATCGGGATGATATTCCAGCATTTTAACCTTTTAAAAACAGCGACTGTTTACAACAATATCTCGGTACCATTAAAGCTTCTAGGCTATAACGACTCCGAAGTGAAAAAACGCGTTGCAAAATATGCAGAAATTGTTGGCCTAACAGAGAAATTAGATAGCTATCCTAGCCAGCTTTCAGGTGGTCAAAAGCAACGTGTCGCTATTGCACGTGCCCTTGCCCAAGAGCCTGAGATTTTGCTCAGTGATGAAGCGACAAGTGCACTCGACCCCGAAACAACTGACGCCATTCTTGAGCTTCTCTTGAAAATTAATCGCGAGCTAGGCATCACTATTTTACTCATTACACATGAAATGAATGTTATTCAAAAAATTTGCGACGATGTATCTGTTCTTGAATCAGGGGCGGTTGTGGAATACGGCTCTGCTATAGACCTATTTTCAAAGCCTCAGCATCCAACGACACGAAAGTTTTTAAATACCATTTCTCAACGTAATTTATCCCCTTCCCTTATCGAGCAATTAAATGTTTCAGGAAGTGTTATTCGTTTAACATTCCTTGGTGAAAGTACAGGGAAACCATTACTAGCAGAAGTGAGTAAAGTTTATGATGTTCAACCGAATATTTTAACCGCCAATATCATTGAATTAAAAAACGGCATTGTCGGTAATATTGTCGTGCATCTACACGGTGAAGCACATATCGTAGAAAAAGCACTTAAGTATTTTACAGAAAACGGAGTAAGCGTTGAGGAATTAGGAGGCGAATTAAATGAATAGCATTCAAAGCTTCTTTGCAGATTGGTCAGATGTTATTGGGAAATCCATTATCGAAACCTTCCAAATGGTCGGGATTTCATTATTTTTCTCTATTTTAATAGGGATCCCATTAGGGCTTTTAATTGTTTTAACTCGCCCAGGACAATCGTTTGAAAATAAATTTCTCTATCAATTTTTCAATTTATTTATTAATATTATCCGCTCTGTACCGTTCATTATTTTACTATTCTTCATTTTACCGTTTACGAAGCTAATCGTCGGCACAACTATTGGTGTAAAAGGTGTTATTGTACCGCTTGTTGTTTATACAACGCCTTATATTGCGCGACTTATGGAAACTGCACTTTTAGAAGTTGATCCGGGTGTTGTGGAAGCTTATACAGCAATGGGTATTAAACGTCGTCATATTATTTGGAATGTCTTATTACGAGAGGCGCGCCCATCCATTATTTTAGGTTTAACGATTGCCACAATCGGTCTTATAGGAGCAACAGCAATGGCAGGAATGGTTGGTGCTGGTGGTCTAGGTGATCTCGCATACCGTTACGGTCATTTACGCTATGAGGTCGATGTAATGTATGCGACAGTGTTTATCTTAATCATTCTTGTTCAGATTATTCAATCAATAGGTAACCGCTTTGCTGCGAAGTTAAAAAAAGATTAGTAGGAGGATTATGATGACAAAGACAACACATAGCGATCTACTATTAAAAAATATTAATGCACAAGCCCCCTTTCCTATTTGCTTTGCAGATTTAGAAAAGGCAGTTGCAGAAAAAATGGAAGCTGGTCCGTTTGGTTACATCCGTTCAGGCGCTGGCGGTGAGCAAACATTAAGGAATAACCGTACAGCCTTTGAAAAATACTCTATTATTCCACGCTTTTTACAGGATGTTTCAAGTATTGATACATCAATTGAACTGTTCGGAAAAGTACACCCAACTCCGTTCTTATTTGCTCCTGTTGGCATGAACAGAATGGCGCATGACGAAGGAGAGCTAGCCGTAGCACGTGCAGCTGATCAATTAAAAATCCCTTATATTCAAAGCACAGTTTCAAGCTACGCACTCGAGGATGTGGCACAAACAGCTCCCACTGCTACTAAATGGTTTCAATTATATTGGTCAACAAATGAGGAAATTGCCTATAGTATGGCCGCTCGAGCCGAGGCTGCCGGTTTTGAGGCTATCGTTTTAACTGTAGATACAGTCATGCTTGGCTGGCGTGAAGAAGATGTTCGCAATCAATTTTCACCATTAAAGCTTGGGTATGCACGAGGAAACTATATGAATGACCCTATTTTTACTGCTTCCTTACCAGATGATTCATTTGAGTCATATGTACAAGGCGTGTTGCAAAATATATTCCATCCAACATTAAATTGGGACAATGTACGTGAATTAAAGCGCCGTTCGAATCTCCCTATTTTGTTAAAGGGAATCTTACATCCTGAAGACGCAAAACTAGCTATAGAAAACGGCATTGACGGAATTATCGTATCCAACCATGGTGGCCGCCAATTGGATGGCGTAATTGGTTCACTTGATGCACTTCCTGGCATTGTGAAAGCTGTAAATGGGCAAATTCCTGTTATTTTAGATAGCGGTGTATATCGTGGTATGGATGCTCTTAAAGCACTCGCTTTAGGAGCAGATGCAGTTGCCATCGGTCGCCCCTTCGTCTACGGACTTGCATTAGCAGGACAGCAAGGAGTCGAAAAAGTAATGACGAATTTATATGATGAATTAAAAGTTTCAATCGCATTAGCGGGGGCAACATCTATAAAAGGACTTCGCGATATCACATTGGTGAAAAAAGATGGAGTCAATAGTAAATGAATTAATACTGATGAACGCTAAAAGCAGCGTAAGAGTCGTTCACTCAAAATAAAGCGGTCCTGCATTTCGAGGTGGCGATCCGTCGCTTCGAGTGTTTTATCCGGCATTTCGGGGCGGCTTTCCGTCGCTTTGACGTTTCTATCCGTCTCTTCCGGGGGTTCTTTCCG
The DNA here is from genome assembly GCF_041262385.1 of Lysinibacillus sp. RC46. Classification (NCBI taxonomy): domain Bacteria; kingdom Bacillati; phylum Bacillota; class Bacilli; order Caryophanales; family Bacillaceae; genus Lysinibacillus; species Lysinibacillus sp. RC46. The sequence goes on from NZ_JBGCCF010000062.1 coordinate 7,450, forward strand.
TCACTTTGTCGTTTCTATCCGTCTCTTCGAGGGTTCTTTCCGTCACTTTGGCTCTTCTTTCCATCACTCTGTCGGGGCTATCCATGATTTTGGCTGTTCTATCCACGACTTTGGCGGGGCTATCCACGATTTTGGCTGTTCTATCCACGACTTTGACGGTTCTTTCCGTCGCTCTGTCTTCTATCCGTCTCTTCGCGGTGGCTTTCCGTCGCTTTGTCTTGTATCCGTCTCTTCGCGGTGGCTTTCCGTCACTTTGGCTCTTCTTTCCATCACTCTGTCGGGGCTATCCATGATTTTGGCTGTTCTATCCACGACTTTGGCGGGGCTATCCACGAT
>NZ_JBGCCF010000063.1:0-7132 GCF_041262385.1 Lysinibacillus sp. RC46
TACACAGGACATGGCAACACCATCTGTGGAGAGCTTTGTAACGCTTCTCTTAAGTACATAAGAACCCCACTGCTTTAGCTGTGGGAGTAGTCAGATCGATTGTTGCTGCTTTCGATAATGAAAATATACAAGCACTTATTGGGTTAGATATAGACGATGATTCAAGTGAAGTATGGGGACCATTTTCCATAAATGACAATGTAACGATGCAAGAGAAATTACTTTGCACATTGCAGCAGACATATCCACACATTTCAACCTATTATTTCTTCATCAACGAATTAAATACTCGACAATTAGCATTTATGGAGCGAATAAACGCCAATAAAACAGGTGAACATTTATTACTTGAAGTTTCGAAAGAATCTTTTGAAACTGTAGTTGCTATAACTAGTCGTTATTATAAAGAATCCGATTACGAGCAATTTAAAAGGATTCATTCAAATGCATTTTCAAAAACGTATTACGACGCAGATACCATTTTAAATAGAGCTCAATTAGTTGAAGAAAATGTTTTAAGAATTATAGAAAAGGATGGAATCGTACAAGGATATGCCTATTTTGAAATGGACTTAACAGCAAAAGAAGCCCATTTAGAATATATAGCTATCAATCCTGAATACAGAGGCAAAGGAATAGGCACCCAGTTACTAAAAGAAGTTTTAACAGAAATGTTTCGATTCGAAGAAATCACTCAAATCACACTAAATGTAAATAATCAAAATGATCAGGCAAATCACGTTTATTTTAAAGCTGGATTTAAAAAGAAAGCGACTTTATGGAGTTTTTGTTTTATTAAATAAGCTATAAGTCGAAATTAATATTAGCTGGTCTTACATTAAATTTTAAGTTATGTCCTACAATCGGTACTACCAGCGAAGATTGGTGAGCTAAACATGGATAATCCAAAAATCTTGGCGATTGAATGGACAGAGTTAATTTTCACATACGTGCCATTTACCAATTTATTTAACGCAACAGGTCAACCATCGTTATCGTTGCCACTTGCGATGAGTGCGTCTGACTTACCAATCGGGCTATAATTTACAGGACGCTTCGCAGAGGAATTAACTCTTCTACAGCTTGGGAAACAATTAGAAGAATCTGCTCCATGGAAAGGTCGTAAACCACCCATACATGCGGGTGCAGAAGTTACGAAAATTGCGACAACATAAAAAAGTAGGTACAAAATTTTTTCTTGTACCTACTTTTTGTTAGTTTACGGACATGAGATATTTTTATGTATGCCATTAAAGAGGTTAGATGATACTTATCTACTATCCTTCGAGCATCTTCAGATAAGGTATTTCCTTGCCATCTACAATAGCAATATCGATTGGTGTATTAGTCTCATAAATTATTGTTCCAACGGATAGTTTGTTAGATGTTCCGTTTTCAAAATCCTTTGCTTTATTGGTTTGTTTTGTTATTTCACCAATTTCTTCACCTATTGTGTAATTTAATTCTTTTACCCAATCTATGTTTTCTACATTAGAATATACAATATCATCCAGAACAAAGATGTCTGCTTTACCATCCTTAAGAAAATCCTTTGGTGTAGGATTACCATTAGTTACACATCCCGATAAAACTACAAGTGAGAGGCAAAGAAATAAGAGAAATTTTTCTTTCAAGCAAAATGATTTTTTCACTGTTTTCCCTCCTGATAATCAATTGTTCATTTAAACCCCATACAATTTCTTACACTTATTTTACCAGAATGTTTAATCATTAAAAACTTATTCTAAAAGCAACAATCTTTTAGAAAACAGCCTTATATTAATTAGTTCCATTGGCTAGTTCATGTATTATGTTGTGCTTGTTTGATAATTATAGAAAAAAATTCGCCCTTCTTCATTGACATAAGATTCTGGTTAGTTACATAAATCTGGTATTACCACTGTCTTTAATTTGTATTACCAAAAAATAAAGGGGACGATGATTTGAAAGAAAAGGAAAGCTCCTCAGATAAAATTGAAAATGAATTAATTAGATCGATATTGGCTGGTGTTTATTCTGTAGGAAGTACTTTACCGCCGGAAAGAGAGCTTGCAAAAGAATTTGGTGTTGGTCGTCCAACTGTTCGGGAGGCACTTCAACGTTTAGGAAGGGGTGGATGGATAACAGGAAGAAAAGGAATGCCTGCGATTGTTAATGATTATTGGCGAAATGGGAATCTAACGACACTTGTGAATATTATTGAGAATCATCCTATCATAACAGATGAATTTATTATGCACTTATTAGAATTAAGAAGTACTTTGACTCCGACTTATATTCGTGATGCTGTTACGTTTAATCAACCTAAAGTGGTTGCTCTCCTTGCCAATCTAGAGCAACTTGAAGACAGTGCAGTGAGCTATGCAGCATTTGATTGGGATTTGCAAAAAAAGTGTGCTGGTCTTGCTGTCAATCCAATCTTTCTACTCATTTTAAATAGCTTCGATTCGATTTATATAGATATGGCGAAAAGATATTTTTCTGTAAAAGAATATCGTGAGCTGTCCTTCAACTATTACCACGACTTATTAAAAGCTACATTAAAGGGAGATGCAACGGAAGCGGAAAGATTGTCTACGAAAACAATGGCGAAAAGCTTGGCCCTCTGGAAAGATAGAAAAAAATAAAGAATACTGGGGGCGTGATAAATGAGATTGAAATATATAAAAGAATATTTTTCATATCCTGATATATTAATCATGACCTGTCTATTCCTCATTAGCTTTGGAATTATGATTCTTCATTTAACCTCTATCGGCATTTTGGGTACTTTTATTCTTGGAATGATTATGTATTCCTTAGCTGAGTATGTTACACACAGATTTCTTTTTCATCTAAAACCACCTAAGAATGCATTTTTGTTAAAAATGCTTAAACGCTTACATTATGACCACCATTCAAATCCGAATGAGTTACATTTATTATTTTTACCCTTATGGTATAGTGTGCCAAACATTGTCATTGTAGCAGTCATTTTCTATTTTCTTTCATCTAGCTTTATAATTACAAACGCATTTATTGCAGGTATCATGCTCTTTTTATTATTTTATGAATGGACGCATTATATCGCCCATCGCCCCCTTCGACCAATATCTCCATGGGGGCGTTGGATGAAAAAGGTTCATTTATGGCATCATTTCAAAAACGAAAATTACTGGTATGGTGTTACGAACCCAGCCTATGATTTTCTCATGGGTACCTTTAAAAATCAAAAGGATGTTGCCCAAAGTAAAACTGCTAAAAATCTAGAGCAACGTGGCGACTAGAAAATAGAATTATAAAAAGCCTTCTAGGTAAAATATTCGGTCCTATTCTGTCTTTATAATAAAAATCCAATCATCGTTATTGATGATTGGATTTAACTTCGCTTACTTATGATACGGTTCTCCGTGACTTTCCTAAGTGCGATTTTTTATTTCGTATAAATTTGATTATGAATTAAGATATTTCTTAAAACAGAAAAAATTAATCAATTTTAAACCGTTTGATTTCTTTTTACATACATATTTTTTATTACCTAAGCATTCCAACAGAAGTGCGCTTTTTTAAATGGCCTTTTGCTAACTCTGCATCCTTGTCGATTCTGAAAATCCATTATCCTCTACTTGACTAAGATAGGGTTTTTCAAGCAAACATATTCTTGGTAAGATGTTAAGGTTGTGTATTTACTATGTCACACATTTACATTCATCTAAGAAAGAGGTATTTATGCACTCCACAAAATTATCCAAGCAACATTGGTTGCTTATCTTAACACTTTCTTTATTAACATTTGTTCTCGGGACAAGTGAATTTGTAATTGTCGGAATCTTAACAGATATTTCTTCAAGTCTTCATATGACTAATGTAAAAGCAGGCACCCTCGTTTCTGCATTTGCAATTACGTTTGCCATCGCTACACCACTAGTGATGGCAGCAACAAGTCATTTTCCAAAGCGAGAATGGATGTTGTTTTTAATAGGATCTTTCAGCGTCCTAAATGCTTTGTGCGTAATTTCGACGAGCTATATCATGCTCCTTGCACTTCGGATTTTGACAGCGATTGTAACAGGAGTTTTAATCTCTCTAGCCATGATTGTAGCAAGTGAAACTATGCCGATTAAAAAACGCGGACTTGCTATTTCAGTCGTTTTCGGTGGTTTCACACTTGCAAATGTCGTTGGAGTTCCAATTGGTATTGTGATCGCCGAAGAGTACGGCTGGAATGCCACTTTCATGTTAACCACTTTCCTAGGAGGATTGGCGTTTTTGGCATCCTTTTTTGTCTTACCTCATAGACTCAGCCAAGTACGCAGTTCGATACGTGATCAGTTTTCTTTATTGACCAAGCCTCGTATATTGATGGCTTTTTTCATTCCTGCACTCGGATTTGGCGCAACTTATGCAGTCTTTACGTACCTTGTACCAATCTTGAAAGAAATGGGAGCACCAAATAATTCAATTAGTATAATCTTATTTTGTTATGGGTTTATTTCGATTTTCAGCAACATCCTCGCTGGTAAAATTGCTAGCCACAATGCAATCGGTCGCCTTCGGTTTGTTTTTCTCGTGCAAGCAGTTGTTCTGACAAGTTTATTTTGGACTACAAATCATTTTGTTTTAGGATTAATAAATATTGGATTAATGTCGTTAATGGCTATCCTCTTAACAACATCTACTCAGCTATATTTAATTGACCTCGCCGGAATTTATCAGCCAAAAGCAACAGGACTCGCCGCTTCACTAATGCCAGTGGCAAGCAACGTAGGTATCGCTTTTGGTTCTGCATTAGGCGGAATTGTGTACCATCAAGGAAATTTAATGAATGTAACTTGGGTCGGTGGGATTGTTGCAGTCTGTGCAAGTCTGCTAACTTTCTTTAGTCATCATTTAGACCAAAAACAAAAGACATCAGAATAGAAATCAGCAATTATACAAAGTTAATTTATTCTACATCGATCATTGCTACCGGTTTATATATTTCGGCAGATGGAGATGAATTTTCAGTAACAGTTGCCAGTTAAAGTGCATACTTAGTTGCAACATATACTTTAGTAGTAAAAAAACAGGCACATCCGCATGAAGCGAATGTGCCTGTTTTAAAAACCTCACTTATTTATGATATGGTTCACTGAAACTAATGTTAAATTGTATTTCTTATTCCCCTCATAATCTATTGTTAAATAATAAAATAATTATCTTCCTCAACTAACCCCCACCGTTAGATTAAGTCTTTTTATCAATCTTTAATTAATAAACAATCAATCTTTTTTACTAAGCTACACTGCCCCAGTAGCCAAAAGCGAAATAGGGCATTCAATTTTAAGAAGCATCTTCAAACTGACTATTGTAAATTTATCATTAGTTAACTATGTTTCATTTAATTTATATCCATTTACAAAATAAAAATCGAACAGCCATCTAGCCTCGATTGAATATCGATGCCAGATGGCTGCAAAAGTCTGTCTAGTCGAAAGGGATAAATTGATTTTTAGTCACAATTTGACCTATACCCACCCAATAAAACCGGAATTCAATGTCAAGTGTCTTAGAAATCCCCCTGATTCCACTCAATACTTTTAATTGTGATTCAGTGTGTACATCGAAAATTTCTTGTGTCATAAGAAACCCCCAACTCTCAATTTTTAACTCATTAGAAAGTTCTTACTCCACTAAATTGTAACGTTAGTACAAAAAGTTCAACGAAAAAGCGTTAATCCCTCCGTAATCAACGCACCCTTAGTTGAACAAGTAATCTATCTATAATTTTTTATTCCACTTTCAAAGGCCTGTCTATCGTCATTCTCAATCCCGTGCAAGGCTTCTTGTAAAGCAAATGTACTTTTATAAAATTTAACTCGTTCAGATATTTCATTACCGTTAGGATATAGGTTCATACACATATCAAAAAAATCTTCACCATAACTAGAGAGTATTCCAGCAAAGTCATACGCTGGATCGCCTAAACCCGAACCACCAAAATCTATTATCCCTGAAATCATACTTGTTTCTGGATTCCACAAGATGTTGGATGCTCCGAAATCTCCGTGTATAAGTGTTATATCTAAATTTGAGAAAGCTTTTCCTTTTAGGAACGTTTCAAAGGATTGTGATATTTCCTTTTGAGCGTCTTTTCTGATAAAAGGAAATAATGTATTTTGAATCTTATCATACAGGATATACATCTCTTCACTAGGATTACGAACCTTTAGTTTCAAATCTCGACTTGCTTTTTCTTCTGAAATAGAATGTAGTTCTACAAGAAAAGAAACAAGTTGTTTTGCCAACCCTTTCACCAATTCAACACTCTTAACATCTGTTAAACTTTCCTTCCACAAAGGAACACCATCTATTAGTTTATAGCCGGTAAAGACCTTACCTGGTGCTACCTCTACAAAAGACTCATAAATTGGATTCGGAATAGGAGTGGAAACGATCCCTTTAATATATTTCAAAATATCAGTCTCTCTTCTTAATTGAATGATGCCATTTTTATATTTTGGAAATCTAAAAACCAAAGATTGGTTTACAATAAATACATCATTATTCTGTCCGATTTCATTAAGATAAAAGTCTTCAATGGAAAGGTCAGAATAACACGATTGAATGTTTTCAATAAAGTTATTATTCATTTAGAAATACCCCCCTTTGTTCTCTTTATATTGTTTTAATCCCTAAACTTTTAATGAACTATCCTGCGCAGTTAGTTAAACTACATTTCTTCACAAAATTTAAATCTATTTTAACATAAATATCCAATAAAAAAATCACCTCTAAGGAAGAGGACACTGAAAAACTTACGTTTTCATAAAAGCGAACCTTTTTCAGATAAAAATAAGGCACTTCTTGTTCAATTTTGAACAGGAAGTGCCTTATTTCTGTCTCTATTCCTTATTCATTTTCGTTTAGTAGCTTTAATATCCGTTTCAAATTGACAGCGAATACCGTTGTAGCACCTTGAATTTCCATGCCAAATAGACCCACTGTCGATGCCGTATCGTACCCGTGTCCGTTTTTTAATTCACTATTCTTCGCTTCTACTTTGTAGCGATTTGCGACTAATTGCTTAAAAGCTTCCGTATTTTGAAATGCCTCTTGTTCGGCATGTGTATCTGACTTAATTGTGACAGAATACGTTTTACTTTTTGCGCCT
>NZ_JBGCCF010000064.1:0-7014 GCF_041262385.1 Lysinibacillus sp. RC46
TTTGAGTACGCTTAAAAACAGTTTTTTAGATGCTTGGTAGCTTAAGAATTTCCAATTCCGATGTTTTTTATGGTTGACATATCACCACTGGGCTTTCTACAACTTCTTAATACTTCCTCATTAACTTGCTCTAGAAAAGCAGAAGATTACACAATATGCCATAATTTGTTATAACTAGTTTCTCAAATCGAATACTATTTACACAATATTCAACCGATTTATTTTGATATGATAATTATAGAGGTGATTGATATGGAGCGACATCATAAAATTGGACAAACGATTAAATTCTTCAGGCAATTAAACAATATGAACCAAGATACATTGGCTGTTGGTATTTGTACAACGTCTTATTTAAGTAGAATTGAGAACGGATTAGTAGAACCAAATGAGACATTGTATAGAATGTTATTTGAAAAACTACAGTTGGATTTTACAACTTATGTAGAAGAAGGTAAAAACCAAGAGCAACTGATTGAACAAATTTATGAGAAGTTATTATCAAATGAAAAAATCAATGAAGAAGAGATGGAGCAGCTTCATTTACTTTATGTACAGCGTACTTCGCCAAGTTTACAGATGCAAGTAGACTTAGTTTATTGCCGGTACTTATTGAGTCAAGACTGCATGGAGGAAGCAGGTGGCATTTTAGCCTCATTAGATGACTTACTATCACCTAGTGGCTCAAGAGAGTGGCAATTATTTGTTGCAGTCAAAACATATTATGAACTAATGATCGGAAACTACGATGCGATTTTAAATCGAGAGTTCCAATCAAACAGCAAGTTTCACTTATCCAAAAGCTCTTCTTTTGAACAAGCAAATTATGTCTACCATTTAGCTTTTGCTAGCCATCGCGCTTATCAATTTTCACTCGCAAAACTATATATACAAGAAGCCATTCAGTTATTTAAACATCAATATAAGCCATTATTTCAATTAAAGCTCTATTCAATGTATGGCGTTATTTTAAATGGTTTAGGTCAAGTAGAAGATGCTTTAAAAGAATATCATGCAGCAATTGATTTACTACATCATGTCCCATCAATTGCTACAGATGTTCAGTGGTCATCCATTTATAACAACCTAGCATTTGCATACGAATCAGATAAACAATATACGAAGGCAATTACATATTACGAAAAGGCACTAACATACAAAAAGGATATTCATACGCTAATAAACTATACGCGTACCATATTATTTGGCGGTGAACAGGAACTTTTTTCAGAAAAACTTCATGAGCTTTCAAAAAATGATTTTACTCAAGGTACTCATCAGCAAATGCAATTCTTTTTAATGCAAGCGTTTGAACAAATTGATGGGCTAGAAGGCTTGGAGGAGTTTTACAAGATAGAGAAAAAAGTTTTTAAGTATTTTATAGAAGAACAACATATTGAATTGATTTTGTCTTATGGTCCTCTTGTTGCAAAAATGTATGAAAACTCGAAACAATATAAACGTGCAGTAGAACTTTACCGTCTTTTATTTGAAACAAGTGAGAAAATGCGACAAAGAGTTGCTGGAGGCTATCATTGATGAAGTGGTCGAAGCATTATGTGTATTTATTAACCGGTTTAGGTGTTTCACAGTTAGGTAACTGGATTTACTTAATTGCTTTAAACGTGATGATCTGGAATTTAACACATTCTCCAGCAGCTGTAGCTGGCTTATATATTATAGGTCCTCTTGTTCGAATCATTTGTAATTTTTTCGTTGGATCTTATATTGATCGTTGGAACAAAAAGAAAACAGTTATTACAACGGATTTGATACGAGGATTCTTCGTTTGTCTCATGCCTTTTGTTGACCAACTATGGCTTATTTATGCTCTAGTAGGCGCAACAAATATTGCAAGTACCTTTTTTGGTCCGAGCAGTACGTACTTAATATCTGTGCATGTACAAGAAGGACATAAGCAACGTTTTAATGCGCTTCATTCTACATTAAGTTCAGGTTCGTTTATGGTTGGTCCGGCACTCGCAGGGCTTATTTTAGCAACATTCAGTACAAGTGTGGCAATGTGGGTGAATGGAGTGACATTTTTTATTTGTGCCTATTTATTAAGCTTGCTTCCGTCTGAAAATAAAACGAATACAAGTCAATCATCAAAAATAACTCTGTTAACAATTAAAGAGGATTGGCAAATGACAATCACTTACGCTAAAAAGCTTCACAGTTTTACACGATTAATCGTGATTTATTCAATAGCCCTCATGATTGCTTTTGCATTAGATTCACAGGAAATGACGTTTCTGTTAGCACACCTTGAAATTTCTGAAAGCTTATACGGTATTACCGTAACCGTTGCGGGAATCGGAGCAATTGTTGGTGGGCTATTGGCTACTGCTTTTGCGAAAACTTTTAGTGTCATGGTTTATCTAAAGGTTGGATTTTTTCTTTCTATGCTTAGTTATTTAGGTTTTTATTTAGCAAACTCTTATGTTATAGCTGTCATATGTTTTGTCACATTAGGGATGTTTATGGCTTTCAGTAATACTGGATTTGCTACACTCTATCAATCAACGATACATCCAGATGTGATGGGGCGCTTTAGCAGCATGTTGAATTTAATTCAAAGTATTCTCCAGGTACTATTTACAGTTGTAATAGGGCTTTTAGCTGAATGGTTTTCACTTCAATGGACGGCTGTTATTTTCGCTAGTTTCGCTGTACTTTTAGCGGTAGGTACTTCATTTATAAGTTTAAAAGAACAGCAAACCTCATGATTTTTAATCGAGCATTTTAAAATGGAGGCACAAGATGATTTCATATAAAGTAACATGTATCTTTTGTAAGAAAGATTTTCAGATTCTAGAAGGAACAAATAAATACCGTGTCTACAAGCAGAATATGGCGGGAAGATATTCGTGTGATATTGTGACCGTATTATACAGCATGAAGCAAAGAAAGCTTTAATGGGCAAATTACAATAAGTAAACTAGACAAGTCGTTTTCATTAGCAAATCTAATCGTGTAACTCATTATATCTTTCTTTTTACTAACTTGTTCAACCAAATTACCTGTTAATTTAAGTATATTACTTCATAAACTCAATTGAATTTTAACATCAATATCCAAATACTTTTTATTTAAAGGTATTCAAGAAAATGGCCCGATTGTTGAACAAAAGTTAAACAACGCTCTTCAACTAATCTGCCCCGTTAGCTTAACAACTTCCTATATAGAAAGTTATGGTATAATTTTCTATAACTATAAGGAAATGAGGTTTTTTCTATGCCAGAAATTAAGTGGGGATCCCCATTGAGTTTAGCTTGTTTAGGTGTATTCCTTGCTGGACTAGGAATCTTTTTCAAAGCAATATGGAGTACTTTTTTGTAACAGACTATTTTAGTCTGTTTTTTCATTGAATAAACTGGAAAGATAATAATTCTTTTGTTTAGTAAATGACATAAAAGCTTATTGAGCTAACCTGCTCCGTTAGTATAATAAGAAAAAGAGCTGTCTAAAACAGCTCAATGATCTTCAAGTTAAGCACCCGTTAGCACAATAAGGGGACTCGTCAGATTTATGCGGATTTACAACGATAAGACTTCAATTTTTATACACGATTTTATTCATCAAAGACGATGGTGCAACATTACTTAATACAATTCCTTACCTTTATTAAATCCATCATTCAGCTACTTTTGGATGCAGCATAAATTGGACTGATTTTATCCATTGCTACTCCTTGTTTTTTATATTTAAAAATAAACAAGCCATTGACTAATAAAACCAATGATCCAAATGCCAAGGCTGCCATAGAGTTCCATTCAGAAATCAAACCAGATAGTATAGTCGCTAACATTGCTGCAATTCCACCTAAAACGTATATGGAACTTCGAACCCTGGCGATCAAATGGTCTGGAGTAATGCCCTGTTGAACAGTTATCTGAACAACAAATGCCATAGAAAGTGCCCCATCAAAGATTATCATTCCGAAACACATGACGATAAATGAATTTGATATCAATAATAAGATTCCAAATGAAGATATGATCATTAAAGTACTGAGAAAGTATAACCAGTTTGCATTTTTAAATTTGTTCATTATAAGTACGCCAACGACATTTCCTATACCAGCACAAGATAACAGTATTCCAATATACTCTTCTGAAAAATGGAGAGTATATTTAGAATGAATGATAACACTAAGCACAATAAAACTGGTTGAAAATCCGAGTACCAAAGCCGAAATCGTCGATACAATTTGAGCTCCATTAGCATAGAGGTACTTTACACCTTCTTGGGAATCCCGAATGAAACTCTTCAGTTTCTGTTTTCCCTTCATGGGCTTATCATCCGTTTCCTCACTTATATTTCGGTATTTTATAAGTGAAATAAATAACATTGAAATAAGTAATAAACTACCACAAATAGTTAAGGTAATGTTCGGGCCATATTTCGCAAGTATAATTCCACCTAAGGCTGGACCAATTAAGGTTACAATCGCATCAGCGGCTTCTAATGAATTATTAGCACTTAATAAACGTTGCCTCCCAACAATTTTAGGTACCATAGCTGAAAGGGCAATATTTAACATCAATCCCACTAAACCCATGAAAAATAATATTGGCCCAATAACAAAAAGGCTCGTTATATCGATTGTTATTAAATATGCCAATAGAAACAATAATATAGCATATATTAAATTACAGATCGAAGAAATCAAAACAAGGTTCTTTTTCTCAATCCAAGTACCTATTGGAATAGAAAAAAACACGGAACTAATTCTCTGAAATAAAAGCACTAATGAGGTCATTAATGGCGATCCAGACAGACCCAATATGATAATAGGTATGATTAGTTCGCGAAAACGTTCACTTAGAATTTTGGATATATTATGAAGCCATAACTTCCCAAAATCAGCATTAATCATTAAATTATTCAATTTGAACACCTCTATAAAATTTGATTTACCACCTTCCTCTTATTTAAAATCTGAGTAATCAATCTACTATACTCATAGCATATCCTCCTTACAAAACTTCATATATATATATTATTACATAGTATATTCCTTAGAATCGATAATACTATATATTTGGATTTATATTTCCCACTCTTATTCAACAAAATGGCCCGATTGTTGAACAAAAGTTTAACAACACTATTCAACTAATCTGCACCGTTAGTTTAATAAGGTATAATTTAACATCTTAATTGTACTACACTTTAATTTCGCAAATATATCTAAATTTACTTTTAATCACAAATAAAAGCTGAACCAATAAAAAATTAGTTCAGCTTGAAAATAACTATTTATAATGTTGCACATTTCATAAAGAATACTGATGTAACAAGTGCATTACTTTAACTCTTGACTTTTAATAAAATATAGTTGAGAAATCGCTTTTTCCTTTAAAGCTGATACAGCTTTGTATACTTTTCTTGTAAATAGTGTGCTAAATACTTTGCGTTTAGGCCTTCGCCTGTCGCATTCTGTAGCAATTCGAATGGCTTCTTAAGCGCACCGTATTGATGGACTTTGTCTGTTAACCACTCTCGAATGGGAAGAAGCTCACCCTTTTCTAACAGCTCATCAAAGTTTGGAAGATCTTTATCCATTGCATGTTTCCATTGTGCAGCGTAAATCATTCCTAGAGCATAGGATGGGAAATAGCCAAACATGCCCCCTGACCAGTGCATATCTTGTAGTACCCCTTTTGCATCTGTTTCAGGACGAATGCCTAAATATTCTTCGTATTTATCATTCCATACTTGCGGAAGATCTTTCGCTTGAAGATCGCCGTTGAATAGGTCGCGTTCAATTTCATAGCGAATCATAATATGTAGTGGATATGTTAACTCATCTGCTTCGATGCGAATAAACGACGGCTCCACCATATTAATTGCTCGTAGGAAGTCAGCTAATGCTACATCCCCAAATTGTGCAGGTGAATACTTTTGAAGTCGCTCGTAATTATGCTCCCAGAACTTTTCGTTCCTACCTACAAAATTTTCATAAAATAAAGATTGGGATTCATGTATTCCCATAGATGTACCCTTGGCTAACGGTAAACCATCAAGCTTCACATCGATATTTTGTTCATACATGGCATGCCCACACTCATGGATTGTTCCAAAAATTGCTGAGCGGAAATCATTTTCATCATATTTAGTTGTAATTCGATTATCTCCATGATTTAAGCCAATCATAAATGGATGTACACTTTCGTCTAAGCGACCTGCATCAAAATCATAGCCAAGTTGCGCTAACATTTCTAATGATAATGCACGCTGAGATTCACGAGGGAAATGCTTAAATAAAATGCTTGTATCTGGTTTATTTGGTGAAGCTGCGATTTTTTGCACAAGAGAAACGATTGTTTCACGTAATTCACCAAAAACTTGATCTAAAACATCCGTTGTCATATCCGGTTCATATAAATCTAGTAATGTATTGTACGGAGAACCGTTTTTAATACCCCAATATTGTATAAATTTCTTCTGCCAGCTTATAATTTCCTCTAAATAAGGTAGGAATAAAGCAAAATTATTAGCTTCCTTTGCTTCTTCCCATGCTGTTTCTGCTTTAGATTGTAGAATGACGAATTTCTTATATTCATCAGCCGGAATTTTTTTATTTTGATCATACTCTTTACGTACTTCCTCAACTAAACGCTGCGTAACATCATCGAGATCTGCCTTTTGCCCCTCTAGATCCGTTAGTAATTGCCCTAACTCTTCACTAGTTTGCATGTCAAATAAGGAGGCAGATAATGTTCCAACTACCTCTGAACGCTGAGCTAACCCCTTTTTAGGTGCACCTGTGCGCATGTCCGATACGAAAAACATATACATCTCTTGAAAAATGTAAACATCTCTACTGTGACACAACTTATATCTTCCGACTTTCGTTTTTGTGTCTTCCTTATTCTCCGAGTCTGGTTTCGCAAAAAGCTACTGCCATTTGGTATGACTCTCCAAAGGCTTAAATTCCGCAGTATCGTTGCGTACACATCTAAGGTTAAGTGTCAGTTAAATTCCTTAGATTGAGTAATTTGCTAA
>NZ_JBGCCF010000065.1:0-6634 GCF_041262385.1 Lysinibacillus sp. RC46
TACCATTTCGCCATTTTTCATATTTTAAAACGGTTAGCGTATATTGATCAATCCAGTTCATTTCAATGGCTTTTCTTTCGATTGAAATTCCTTCCACTTGCGAAATTTCATAGTAGGATGAAGTAATTTCCCCTGTTCGCCAGTCTGTAGGTAAAAGAATGTCTACAATTAAGCGGCCACCAGGAATCAAATGATTATACATACATGTTAATGCATCCATCGCATCTTTTGAATTCTCGATTAAACAGAACGAACCTGTCGGCATAACAATCGCTTCATATTTTGAGTCTAATGAAAAATTGCTTAAGTTACCTTCATATAGATTTGGATTGATTCCTCTTTCATTGCAGTGCTTTCGGCATGAATCTAACATTTCAGGTGAGTAGTCGATCCCCTCAGCATTATATCCATTTTCAAGTAAAGGGATTAAGAAGCGTCCAGAGCCAACCCCCGCTTCAAGTACTCTTCCCTTAGTTCCTTTTAATCGTTCAAGATAATATTCAATATCCCCACCAATTGAATATCCTATTGGTTTTGTCAAATCATAAAGTTCTGTACATAATGGTCCGTAATAACTATACATTTCAATTCCTCCGATTTCGGGCAGAAGAATCTATTATTCTTACTTCTTCCACACCTTATATTTGTTTGTTGGAAAAATAGAGCTGACTATCATCATTAATCACTCACTTTCTGTACAATATAGTAAAATTATACAAAATAAAGTATTGTTGCACAATATGTTTATAAGATCAATTATCACTTAGCGTGGGTTGATTTCCGTTCCGACTGGGCGCTTTGCTGTTGCTGTCGCTTCGCTTTCGCACAGACAAAACCCAGTTGCTGCCGCTACGCTTTCGCACAGAAAACATCCGCTCCGCTGCAGGGTCTCATCTGTGACGCTGATCCTGATGCCGGAAGCCATGCATTCCAATCCTGGAAGGACTATTTTATTTCATTTGCATTTGGCCGAGCCATTGCTTACGAGGGTGACATTTACGACATCATTTGGAATGGAAAGGAATTGCTAGATGAAAAGGACTCGATCTGGAATGAATTTAACATTAAGCGATCAACAGTACAGGAATCTGTAGCATTGGACAAGGTATGAGAAAAAAAGAATTATGATTAAATCTAAAAACCTGCTAGATATTTAGCTACTTTCTTAGCTAAAATCTAGCAGGTTTATTTATTTACGAACAGCTTCAAATGTAATTAGTGAATGCTCTTTTGAAGGCTCCTTGTTATAAACATATTCAGCGGAACAGGTAATATCAGAAAAGCCTATGTTTGTTAATATAAGCTTGAATTCTTCTATACCGTACCATCTTACCGGAAATCTTTGTAACTCTGTATCAATTAATTTACCATTTCGCCATTTTTCATATTTTAAAACGGTTAGCGTATATTGATCAATCCAGTTCATTTCAATGGCTTTTCTTTCGATTGAAATTCCTTCCTCTTGCGAAATTTCATAGTAGGATGAAGTAATTTCCCCTGTTCGCCAGTCTGTAGGTAAAAGCATGTCTACAATTAAGCGGCCACCAGGAATCAAATGATTATGCATACATGTTAATGCATCCATCGCATCTTTTGAATTCTCGATTAAACAGAACGAACCTGTCGGCATAACAATCTCTTCATATTTTGAGTCTAATGAAAAATTGCTTAAGTTACCTTCATATAGATTTGGCTTGAATTCTCTTTCATTGCAGTGTTTTCGGCATGAATCTAACATTTCAGGTGAGTAGTCAATCCCCTCAACATCATATCCATTTTCAAGTAAAGGGATTAAGAAGCGTCCAGAGCCAACCCCCGCTTCAAGTACTCTTCCCTTAGTTCCTTTTAATCGTTCAAGATAATATTCAATATCCCCACCAATTGAATATCCTATTGGTTTTGTCAAATCATTAAGTTCTGTACATAATGGTCCGTAAAAACTATACATTTCAATTCCTCCGATTTCGGGCAGAAGAATCTATTATTCTTACTTCTTCCACACCTTATATTTGTTTGTTGGAAAAAGCCTAGTTTACTTTAACTTTACTAGGCTTTTTTATTTTTCATAAGCAATTAAAAAAGAAGGACAATCACTTGTGTGACAGTTGTCCTTCTTTATTCTAGTACTTTAACACGCCAATTTTTAAAAGATAATTGGGAAATTGCTAATTATTTATCTCTTCTAAGTTAAGATCCTCTACTAATCTAATCTCTGATAACTCCCCATCATTATGTTCAGATGGGATAATGGAGTTATCCTCATTCATTCTGAATTTCCCTTGAAATACGCCTGAAACAACATACTTTTTCGTGTTTTCTAATATAGGACCTTCATATTCAGTTAAAAATAGAATAGCATCTTCATTTCTTTTCAAAGTCGTATCCGTTTCAACAGTATATTCAACATTATCAATAACTCCACCAGTCTCCAAAAGATTAATACTATTTCCTTTTTCGACATTACCTTTATAAACTTCATTTACCTTTAGTTCAGATATAGTAAATGGCACATCTTTATAAATAAACGATTCGTTCCCTTCGACAGTAGCATTAACTATAATTGAGGAATCATTCTCGATTTCACTAATTGTGTCATATTTATTTGTTATTGATACTCCCATAGATTGCGAAGATAATGGATAGTTTGTTGTCTTTAATATGATAAATGATAATAAAAGTAGACTAAATCCAATACTTAATAATAAGATGCTTTTTTTCTTTTTATGCATTAATGAATCCCTCCTTATTTATAAAGTGAATTAACACCATTTATTTCATCCTGTGTAGGCTTATAAACTGTTCTACCATCGTTGTCGTACATTAATTTATCGCTTCCATCCACATGAGCCAAACCTAAAGCATGTCCTAATTCATGAGCCCATACACCCTTTACTGTACTAGCACCATAGTCGTTTAAGTAATATAAATTACCTTGAACAATTGAATCAACATAGTCTCCGGTAGTAACCCATTCACGATAACTTGTCGCACGTCCTGACCAACCAGTTTTTCCATAATCATCAGATTTGATAACAATCTGCGGTCTAGTTGTATTTGAACCCGAATGAGCGCTAAATGTAATTTTCGTACTTGTTGCATTCCAATCCGCTATAGCATTATTTAATTGTTTTCCAATCTTTTCATAAGTTCCGTTAAAGTCCCTTGCTGTGTAAGTAATGTTGTTCGTTTTGTGTTTACCTCCTAATAAGGCATAAGCATAAGCATGTTGAGCAACTGCAAAAGTTAGAAACATACATAGTGTGAAAATAATTATTTTTTTCAAAAGATACCCTCCTTTTTTTAGATTATTATATAATTTCTGTAAAAAATAAAAAAATCCTCCTTTTTTCTAGAAAAACCATCCATTTCTCTGGAAAAATGGTATTATTTCTAAAAAGGAGGTATGACTTTGAAATTTTCTTTTTACTTTTGTTGTTTTTTGTTAATTTTCTTGTTAATAGGATGTAATTCTTCATCTTCTTGGGCTTTTCAATTCGTAAAGTATAATAATACACATTACATTGTGACTGAAGAAGTTTTAGAGAATGACCAACTTGGTGAAAAGTTAGGGGAAGTAAAATACCACCTCAACAATGAGCAAGATAGTAAAGAATTATCTTCAAATATTTATCCAGTTGGAACAAAAATTTATGCTATTAATAACATTGATATTTCAAAAGCGATTGCGGTAGTTAATGAAGACGGAAAATTAATAAAACTTGTAGTCGAGGAATAAGTATTAAACATTTCTTCATTTCAACCTTTGTTCCCTTTGTTTTTTAAACGCTACAATTGAATAATTCTAATCCAATATGTTAAAATAGAAGCATATTTATTAAATCATTTTGAAAGAAACTAAACTTATTACTGGTTAAGGTTTCATGTTTTTAATGTATTTGTAGAGTTATCAATCGCTATAATCTCTACTATAAAATTTTTATAACTTCTGTATCAAAGCGTATTTTACTATGTCTACATAGCTAAAATGCGCTTTTTTTATACACCAAAATCTAAAAAACTCGAAAGGGAGATGCATTATGCAAGATTGAAAACAAGTTTTAGGAAAAGGAGTAGCAACACAAACTGTTGGTGCTGGGTCTGAATTATTAGGTTATATAGTGTCCTATTCTGTTGGTGAGGCGTTATATCGTCGTGATGAAATGGAGAAGTCACTAAAGCTTGATTTAAGTTACTTACCTAACCCAATAGATCCTAAGGATGCATTTGCTAGAGCTGCAAGGGAATGTGAAATTAAATCATGGAAACCTACAGCGGAAAGCAAAGAATATAAAAACTTTAAAAACTTTACGGTTCGGGACATTGTACGTGCGGGACAAAAGCCTGTAAAGCATATGTTGTAGAGACAGTAAATGCCGAACGTGAATGTCTTGATTATGATTCGGAAGGTGCAATTTTAAGTTTCGATGTAAAAACAGGAGATATGTCTACAGTTTGGAATGATCCGACATGTATGGATTTAGTAAACCATGCTGAATCTGCATTCCAAGAGTATCTAACAACCCATAATGGGAATACAGTTCGTGGTTCAATCACGAAGCTATTTAATTCTATGTCACCTATATTAATGCGAGCTACAGGTGGAGTTTACTTTGTTCCAGTCCAGTATGAGGAAAAATTAAAAGGTTCTGTAGCGTATATCAATTTCCTTGAAAAAGGAGATGCGTTTTGTGTTCCTTTAGTAAACAATTCTGAAGAACAGGCGTTAATCAAAATAAAGGTGCAAGAACATCTACAAGGGGTATTAAATAAATGTCGTGAAGCTATTAAAGCTAACGAGGATTTAACACTAATGCCTGAAAAAAAGCGTAAAGAGTTCGAAAAAGAGGCTTTAGCAACTGCTTTACAAGCTGTTGATCAGTTTAAAGATTACAAAGCTATTTTAACTGGTGAAATTAATCAGGTTGAAGGTGCTTTTGATTTAATTAATGCTGCAATTCAAAAAATGACTGATGAGCTTTTAATAAAGCCAGCTAAAAAACATGAAAAGTAAAATTTTTACAACATTATCAAAAAACTCGTTTGAGAGGACTACTAAAAAAGTGGTTCTTTTTTATTTTATCTAAAAACTCATTAAGGAGAGATTAATTATGGATAATTTATTTTTTATGATGGCAGTTGCTCCACATTTTGATGGGATTTATACCGACAAAAAACAAATGGAGGCAACTATTTGGACAGAAGCAGGATTGGCTATGGTAATTAATTTTTCAAAGGAGCGTTCAATAGAGCTGACTATCATCATAAATCACTCACTTTCTGTATAATATAGTAAAATTATACATATCTAAGGCGCGTTGCGCAATATGTCTATTTTATTTCTTATCATCATTAGTGAAGATTTCACTAGTTGGGTGAAGAGCCTATTTTTAAAAAGGGGTTATAGTACGGATTATTTGTAAGGACTCAAAGTTCAATTGAATATTGCCTCTTCAACTTAAAGGGGAAAAAATAAGGAGAGAATACTATTATGAAAATCGAAAAAGTGTTTGCAGATTTCCCATTAATAAGCTCCGAAAATGTAGTGCTAAAAAAATTGAAGATGTACATTTACCGGAAGTATTTGCGATCTATGATAATGAAAAGGTATTTGAATATTGTGGGATAATCCCGAAACATAATATCCAAACTGTGGGTAAAATGATCGGTCATTTTGACAGAGACTACCTGAAGAAAAGCAGAATCAAATGGGGCATTTTTCAAAAGTCTGATAGCGATACATTAGTAGGTATTATAGAAGCAATGGATTTTAATCAAAAAGTGAATATGGTGACGATTGGTTACTTTTTGGCAGAGGACTATTGGGGTAATGGCCTTGCGACGTATGCGCTTAAAATACTTGTCAAATTTTTATTTGAGGAAGTAAATATAAATCGCATTCAGGCTGAGGTTTTGCCATTAAATGAAGCATCTAAAAAGGTGCTCCTGAAAAATGTTTTTTTACACGAAGGACTTTTAAGACAAGCTACGTTATGGTCTGGTAAAGGTGTTGTAGATTTAGAAATATACGGCTTGCTTCAAGAAGAGTACAACCTAGATAAATAATGAATTATTATTTACCCTGTTTCATCTTATAATGTATTGTACAAATTGACCATTTCTTCAAAGGTGCATAAAACTATAATTCTAGCTGACTATAAATGTCAACACCAATATGTACATTTTTGCTCGTTTAAGGGTGTACAAAATTACTCGTTTTCCGAGGTTAAGTGATGCTTTAATCGGTATGAATCACCGACGATTGTGACAACGCTTGCGTGATGTAAAATACGATCTAATATCGCGTTTGCTAACTTCGGTTCAGGGAAAATTTCATCCCATGATTTAAAGTTCACATTCGTTGTGAAAATCGTGCTACGTTTCTCATAACGGGCATCAATGAGCTGGAAAAACAGTTTCGCATCCTCTGGATCAATAGGTAAGTAACCAATCTCATCGATGATTAATAATTTATATTTTGTATAATGTTTTAAACGACTCTCTAGCCTGTTTAAAGTGTACCCTTTGTAAAGGACATTTTTAAAAAAGCTCTAGGCAACTTGAAGAAGATGAAGTCTGTATTGTGCAGGCGTCATCTTTTTTAAGTTCCATTGACCCCGATAATGATTGTAATAGG
>NZ_JBGCCF010000066.1:0-5669 GCF_041262385.1 Lysinibacillus sp. RC46
ACGGTCTACTCGGGATGTGGAACACTCCAAAAATGGACGTTGCGCAACACAAAAAATTAACTTGAGTGTGTCTACAATCTTGACGTAGATCCATAAGCTCCAAGAGCGTTTATAAGTTAGAAAGAAAGCCATTATAAACAAAATTGTAAACACTATGAATAAAGAGATTAAAATTTGAATCACACTCCTTAAATTCCCTAAATTTATAATTTACACCAATTATACTTTATTTAATATTATTTTATCATACCTTAAAAACATTAGAATACACAAAATGAGCATATAGCCAATTCAATTGATTATTGATTCAAATTGGAAGTTATGTTATTCAACTAACGGGGGCTTTACTTCAATAAGGAGTAGAGCCTTTTTCTACTTAAACTAACGGGGCAGGATATTTGAAAATCAAAAATAAAATGATACTTAAAATAAGTCTTAAACAAAGAGAGGGATAATTATGAACGATAATAAGAAACTGAACCAATTTACGTTGGTAGATATTATTGAAAGGAAGATACATTTTACAGATACAAATACCATTTTTGATAAAACTGAGTTTCAATATACCAATGAGGGTGAACTCTTAGCTTATAATGAAATGCTGGTAGATGTTAAACATATGGATGAGAACGGATTTATAAGTAAGTACCTAAAAATAATAAACCAACTTACAGTACAGTTCGAAAACGAAGAATTTAAAGACGAAAAAGAAATTGAAAAAATGTCCGGATACAATAACGCAATAGTATCCATTTTGGAGTGTATAAACCCAATTTATTTATATGATTTAAATGATTAAAACAACCTTAATTGAATAAGATTGTGAAGTATTACACTTAAACTAACGGAGTGCGATTGTTCAATTAGAGCAGTCGCTTCTTGTGCTAACGGTGCAGTTTAATTGCACAAGATTGTGTTATAAAAAGAAACTTTTACCAATATATACCGTCAAACTTACGTACGGAGAATTATTCTGGAATGTGCACTTAATTTTTGAAAGAGGAATTTAGAAATGATGAAACAAGCTATAATTTCAGGAATTGTATTTAGTTCAATTTTGTTAGTTGGGTGTAATGGGGAGTAGAAAGAAGAACAAGTTCAAGAAAAAATGACTGAGGGAATGGAAAGCGAGCGGAAGTATTAGTTGCTTCGAAAAAAGGGGAAATTGATGAAATACCAAATTTATTATCTGAATTGCCATAGGTGGTGTTTTGTATCGATAAGAATCCAGAACAAGAAATTAAACGAACTAAAATAAATGCAAAATGTGGCTGTAAGGGTTCTTCTGTTCCAGCAACAGAAGGCATTCTTGGTT
Source organism: Lysinibacillus sp. RC46 (assembly GCF_041262385.1). NCBI lineage: Bacteria > Bacillati > Bacillota > Bacilli > Caryophanales > Bacillaceae > Lysinibacillus > Lysinibacillus sp. RC46. The sequence goes on from NZ_JBGCCF010000066.1 coordinate 1,316, forward strand.
TATCAACTCGGACACCTTTTAATTCTTCTTTTAATTGATTTAATATAGCTTGACTCTCAAATAATGGATTATTATATGGATATTGATTTAAACGGATTATTGCTTTATAAAATGATTTTAATGCTGACAAAAAACGACTAATTGTATTCGGACTTTTATTGAATGAGTCTTGATCTCGGATCTTGCAGTTCATTTTATGCATTAAATAATCTTCAACAACAACTCGTATCTTTTCTTCTTCATCATTCCATTGCACTCGTTCCCCTTGAAAATTACTTTCTTCCTCTAACCATTTGAAAAAGGGAAGTAAACAGTTTAAATAGGATGTTGCAGAGCTCTTATCAATTCGTCCTAAACAATCATTAAAATAATCTGATAATGGTAAAAAGGGTTGGTTTTCTTTAAATACTAAAAGCTTATACTTGCTTTCTATATGTTTTGGGCAGTATTCATACCAATACAAAAACATTCACCTCCACTAATTAAAAACAACTAATATTACTTTAATTTTTTACATTGTAATTTGGTACATACTTCAATAAATTGCAATGTAATACTTAACAAAATAAAAAATGTACACCACTAAAATTTATTTTAGTAATGTACATTTTCATAATTTGTGCAACATTATAAACAAGTTATGATTGAATCAAATACCATGTATAATTACTTGTTTTTAACCTTACAGAGTACTGTATATAGTCTTTTTAATTTTTTTCTATAATAAATTGAATGGTATGAGCAAGTCCTGTGTGGAGTATACCTTCATTTCGCATTTGTTCACCTGTGAAAAAATGGATGATCTTATAAGGTTGACACCATTTTAGAACATCCAAAGGATCATATAAGAAATCAAGCTGTTTGGGGCCACCTGACGCGTAAGGTAGTTGATAAATTGAATAAAGTTCCATCATAATACGACCACCAGATTTTACAGAGTTCACAATCCTCTTAAACACTTCTTGTTGCTGTTCAACCGGAAAATGTCCAAACACCATAATAGCAGCATCAAACTTTTCTACTGGTAGTTCATCTTGCAGTAAGTCAGTAAGCTTTGTATGAACTGAAACATTATGTTTTTCTGCGAGCTGTTCTGTTTTTTCAAGACCGCTTTCTGCATAATCAAAGGCAGTTACTGTATGCCCCTGTAAAGCTAAAAATACAGCATTTCGACCTTCACCTTCGGCATATGCAGCCACATTTGGATAATCCTTTAAATAGTGTACATAGTCTTCTATAAATGTATTTGGCTGCTCACCATACACATATTCAGCTGTTTTAAATCATTGATCCCATGTATTCATTCCATCACTCCTCACTAAATAGTGTAAGTAAAATATGCTCTAGAATCGAATTTTTTGCTCAGTTTCTTTGAAAGCAACTATGCGTTGCGAATTAGCAAATGATAACTTCTAGAATAAAGTGTAATAATCCATTATTATTTGATCAAAATCCTATATGTTGGAGGTGAAATTTAATGAATTTAGAAAACCGTTTAAAGGAATTGAGAGAACAGCATAAGTATACACAGGATGATGTCGCAGCTTTTTTAAATATTTCAAGACAATCCGTTTCAAAATGGGAGTTAGGAAAAGGCTATCCTGATATAGATAATTTAAGAAGGTTAAGTGATTTATATAAAATTTCTTTAGACCAGCTTATTACAGGTGAAGAAAAATATCATAAACTAGAAGCCTCAGCCCCAACCCCAGCTTCAGCCACTGATTCAAATAAATCCGATCATAAAACTGTTGGGGATTTCTTGTGGAGGCATTGGTGGCTTGTTTTTCCTATATTTGGTATGCTATCTGCTTGGTTCCATTATTATTAGTCAATAAACATACTGGGACAAAAAGAAAAAATGTTAGACTGATTGTATTTCGATCTAACATTTTTTTGATTTAGGGAGGAACACTCTACTTATTGAAGCGAAGAGTTATTATCTATTTTCGCTGTTTTTCAAAAAAATCGAGTTCTGTCCCAGCCTCTACCATTAAATAATAGGTTTGCGTTCTTTAATGACGCGAATTGTTTTTAATGTTGTATCTTCTGGTCCTTGAACAGGTAAACCAGCTTCAATATTCATTTGAATATAACGAATATTTTCTTGAGTAATTATTTCCCCGGGAATAAAAATCGGAATACCTGGGGGATATACCATAACAAATTCTGCGCAAATGCAATTATCCGCTTCTGCAAGTGGAACAACTTCAGTATCTGCATAAAATGCATCACGTGGTGACATAGCAAGTGCAGGAATTTCTGGTACATTGACCATTGTTTCAGTAATAGCAGCTTCTGAATCGAATGCTTTTGACATACGGCTAAGGGCATTGATAAGGAGATTAATTTCCTTTTTCGTATCACCTAATGTCACTAAACATAAAATATTGTATAGATCTGATAATTCTACTTCAATATTTGCATTGTGACGAAGCCATTCTTCAGCTTGATGACCAGAGATACCTAAATCTTTAATACTTATTAATAGCTTTAAAGGATCCATATCATAAGTTGCAGATGAATTTAATTTTTCTTTACCAGCACATTTTAAATGTGGAATTTGGTTAATGCGTTTACGTGCATCCTTTGCCAAGCGAAGTGCATCGCCAATTAAATCATAACCATGGATCGCTAGCTGACGTCGAGCTGTGTCAAGGGAAGCGAGTAATGGATAAGATGTCGATGTTGTTGTTAGCATCGACAGGATAGCTTGGACACGTTTTGCAGAAACAAGTCCTTCACGAACATTTAAAATAGACGTTTGAGTCATAGAACCGCCAAGCTTATGTACGCTGGTTGCAGCCATATCAGCTCCAGCTTCCATTGCAGAGTATGGAAGATCATCATGGAATTTAATGTGTACACCATGTGCTTCATCGACAACTACCGGAATATTGCGGCTATGGACTATTTCGACAATACGCTTTAAGTCTGCTGAGAAGCCGAAGTACGTTGGATTAATAACAAGAACTGCCTTTGTATCTGGATAAGCATTTAAAGCTTTTTCAACAGCTTCAGGCGATATTCCATGAGAAATACCATATTCACTATCTACTTCAGGATGAATAAAAATCGGGATTGCTCCAGCGAAAACAATCGCCGACATAATGGATTTATGAACATTCCGTGGTACTAGAATCTTATCACCTGGACCGACGACAGTCAGAATCATCGCCATGATGGCGCCACTAGTACCTTGAACGGAAAAGAATGTATGATCAGCACCAAAGGCTTTGGCAGCAAGTGCTTGCGCTTCTTTAATAGCGCCCTTTGGTGAATGTAAATCGTCTAGTGGAGCAATATTAATTAAATCAATTGATAAAACGTTGTCGCCGACGAATTCTCGGAACGCAGGGTCCATACCTTGACCTTTCTTATGGCCTGGAATATGGAACTGAATTGGGTGTCTGTTCCGATGTTTAAGTAATACGTCGAACAATGGAGTCTCTAATTGTGACAACGCAGGTACCACCTCACTTTATAATATGTAAGAAAACAAATGAATTATAGCACCTAATTGCAAGAAAAAATAGACTTTACAGAAAAAAATAAAATAAAAAGGATATTTTGATAATTTCGAGAAATTAGTATCGTAGGAAAGGGGAGATACTATGAATTGGAATTCACGTGTAACAGAGCTTTTAAATATTAAATACCCAATTATTCAAGGGGGATTAGCCTATTTAGCATATGCAGATTTAGCAGCGGCGGTGTCGAATGCTGGGGGGCTAGGGCAAATAACAGCAATGAGTTTACGAGATCCTGACTTATTGCGCGCAGAGATTCATAAAGTACGAACATTAACGGATAAACCGTTTGGCATAAATTTTGCAATTGGTATGTATGGCACTGGTTATGAAGATATGGTGCGTGTTGCAGTGGAAGAAAAAGTACCAGTTGTTACAATGACTGGTGGGAATCCTGCACCAATTTTTGATATTTTAGAAGGAACGGATATTAAAAAATTAGTACTTGTTGCTGCACGTAGACAAGCTCAAAAGGCGGAACAACTAGGTGCAGATGCTGTTATGGTTGTTGGTCAAGAGGGTGGAGGTCATCTTGGACGTGATGATATAGGGACAATGGTACTTGTGCCACAGGTTGTAGATAGTGTGAAAATACCTGTTATTGCCTCGGGTGGAATTGGCGATGGTCGTGGCTGGATGGCAGCTCATGCACTAGGAGCAGAGGGAATTGAAATGGGTAACTAAACTGTTACGAAAAATTAGACAAACCTATACAAACCTGTATAGAAGCATAGATTTATAACAGAATACCCTTCGTATCAAGCGATTGGTGCGAACTCCACGTTAATTGCTTTTAACTCCTAAAGCCTTGTGACCAAAGCGGA
>NZ_JBGCCF010000067.1:0-5578 GCF_041262385.1 Lysinibacillus sp. RC46
GGGAAGCCCCCAACTACCATCGGCGCTAAAGAGCTTAACTTCCGTGTTCGGTATGGGAACGGGTGTGACCTCTTTGCCATCATCACTAGACTATTAGTTTTCAATATACTTCGTATTCTGAAAGCCTTATGTATTTCGTTTTGAAGTTTTTATTACCTGTCCTTCAAGACAAGAATTATTGTATAACGTTTTCTCACATTGTGCAACACTTTTTTATAAAAGAAAAGAAATTATTACTTTTCGAAGATATTTTTGTTATGTAAGAGAAATTATCACTCTGCTATTTATTATAACAATTGCTTAATTAAAAGAAAACAATTAATTTATCAGAAGTGTTTTTATCTATTTTAATTCATTAAAAAACACTTTTTCCGATATGAGCTACTCTTTTCTGACTGTCGAGACACTTCGCTTTTTGCAGGAATCTTTAATCTACTACAGGATCAATCAGAGTAGCCCTTCGTTACAATCAACTAAACAAGCAAAATATAAACGAAAAACTATTTATAGATTCACTCAACATGCCTGTTAATTTATCATTCCAAAATTATTTAATTATAATTTTCAGGTTTCATTTTATCCTCAATCATATTATCCCTAAATTTACTGCTCAGGTGAAAGAACATTTTTGACGCTTCGCTCACGTTATAGAAAACATTTGACTGACGTTGCACTTTCGTTACAAAAAACATCTGCTAAAGAAGTTAAATAACAGAAAGAGCCATTTGTAATCGATCAATTTCCTCAAATGTTGTTGCTGGACCAAAAGATACTCTAAAAAATTGACGTGCCGCTTCCATAGAATAGCCCATTGATAAAATCGCCTTCGTACCAGACTCACTATGAATATCGCAGGCACTTCCTGTGGAAATACATATCCCCGCTTCATTTAATTTTAACAAAACGTATTGCCCCTCTACTCGTTTCATTAATACACCACAAATATTAGGCAATTGCTCCTTACTCTCAATGATTTGACACGTTTCTTGTAAATTTTCCTTAAAGCTTTGACGTAATGCTTCATAATACTTCCGCTCATATTGATAATCTTCAATCGCCGTAGCAAAAGCGACAATAGCTGGAGTATCTAATGTTCCTCCCCTTAGCCCATGCTCATGCGTGACACCTGGTGCTAATGCAGGAACACAGAGCTTAGGATTAATATAAATAGCCCCACATCCTTTTGGCCCACCTATTTTATGGGCTGAAACTGTAATAGCATCTACTTGCTGTTTTAACGGAAGTTTACAGTAGGACTGTACACAATCAACATGCAAGAGAACGTTTAATTGTTTTGCAATCTCGGCTATTTCTTCAATAGGTTGAATAGAGCCTATCTCTGAATTTACATGTTGGAGAGTGATTAAAGCCGTATCTTCTTGTATTGCTTCTCGTAGTTGCTCCACATGAATACAACCATCCTGCTGTAAAGGTAACTTTGTGACTACAAAACCCATTTTTTCAAGTGTATTTAAAGCCGCATGTACAGAAGTGTGTTCCGCTTGTGATGAAATAATGTGCTTCCCTTTATTTGACGCTAAAGCTAATGACAAAATCGATATTAAATTGCCCTCAGTTCCGCTTCCAGTAAAAATGACACCGTCACTATTTACTCCAAGAGATTTTGCTACGACAGCTCTTGCCTGCTCAACAAAATAATTCGCTTGCCCTCCTAGATCATGTAAGCTTGCACTATTCCCATAATACTGCTTTGCTACCTCACAATATGCTGTAAGAGCTTTTGGAGTCATTGGAGAGGTTGCAGCGTAATCCAAATATATCATCATATTCTTCCCTTCTAGTTCATCAGGTCTTGTTTTCTCTTTTATTTTATGTAAAGATATGTGTCAAGACAACTGTAAAGAAGGTATATGTATGGATGTAATGACAGATGTACTTATTATTGGTAGCGGCGTTGCTGCACTTCAAACTGCTCGACTACTCGAAGGACATTTTCAAGTTCAGATAGTTACAAAATGTTCAATTAAAATGAGTAGTTCTTATCGTGCTCAAGGCGGTATTGCTGCCGTTACAAGTCAAGAAGATCATCCAAAGTTTCACATTGCTGATACGTTGATTGCTGGTGAATATCATCATGAAAAAAGGAATGTTGAAGTACTAATAGAAAACGGCACAGAAATTATACGTGATTTATTAAATGAGGGCTTCTCAGTTGATCGACAAGTTGATGGGTCCCCGGCTCTAGGCTTAGAGGGGGCACATAGTCATCACCGTATTTTACATGCAGGTGGTGATCGTACTGGCCAAGTAATGATAGATTATTTGCTCAAACAACTTACATCTAATATCGTTGTGAATTGCTATGAAATGGCTTACGAGCTTTTATTGAATACAGATGGAGATTGTGTTGGCGTTCTGACAAAAGGAGCAAAGGGAATGAAGCGCTACCTTGCCCACCACGTCATTCTTGCGACAGGAGGTGCGGGTGCTCTATATTCTTGTACGTCTAACTTTGCTACGAATACTGGAGATGGTATCGCTTTAGCATATTGTGCTGGAGCTGCCATCAGTGATATGGAATTTATGCAATTTCATCCGAGCTTACTTTGGTGTGGAGGGCAGGCCAAAGGATTAGTCTCTGAAGCTGTACGTGGCGCCGGAGGAAAGTTTGTCGATGCACAGCGTCGTCCCATAATGAAAGGCATACATGAACAGTTGGACTTAGCACCACGCCATATAACTGCACATGCATTATTTAATAAACGTGCTGTTGAGCAAGAAACCTTTATTGATATTTCAAGTATCGAAAACTTTGAAGAAAAATTCCCTACAATTGCTCAGCTTTGCTATGACAATCATGTTAATTTACAAGATGGATTAATTCCTGTAGCACCAGGTAGCCATTTCTTAATGGGTGGTGTTGTTGCTGATGCCATGGGAAGAACATCTATTCCTAATCTATATGCAATAGGAGAAGTTGCTTGTACTGGGGTGCATGGTGCCAATCGTTTAGCTAGTAACTCTCTTTTAGAAGGCATTACGTTTGGACAAAGAACAGCCCAATACATTATTCAAACAGGTTGTAAGCAAAATAGTTTCTTAATTAATGACAAACATCACCAACAAACAATGCCATCATTATTGACAAAAGATCAATTACAACAAATGATGATGCACACGTTAGGCATTGTGCGAAATCCTATTGATATGGAACAATTCGTACAACAATTGCCCCCAATGCAAACACTGCTTCATGTTGATTTAGATGGCTTGAATCGACAGGAACTCGAACTTTACATGATGCATATTGTAGCTACATTAATGGCGCACGCAGCCATTACACGAAAAGAAACTCGCGGAGCACATATTCGCATTGACAGACCACAAGATGATCATCGTTGGGCAAACCGTTGGATCATTTTTCAACAAGGACAGATGAAAGTGAGGAATTCATTATATGAATATCATCAAACTCGAGGAATTGCTAAAACAATTTTTTAATGAGGATATAGGCGATGGGGATTTATCGAGTGAATTTATATTTTCTCCAGAACAGCAGGGATCTTTTTCTTTTTATGCGAAGGAAAGCGGCATTTTTTGTGGAGCCCCCATTATAAAGTATGGATTTCTTCTACTTGATCGATCTATGGATATTATCCTTTATAAAAAAGATGGAGAAAAAGTCAATGCTGGTGATATTCTTGCTGTTATCCAAGGACCACTTCAAAAATTATTAATGGGTGAACGTGTCATTTTGAATCTTATCCAGCGCATGTCCGCTATTGCTACGGCTACAAATTTAGCGGTACGAGCAACAGCAGGTACTAATGCGAAAATATGCGATACACGCAAAACAATGCCTGGAATGCGTATGTTAGATAAATATGCTGTTAGAATCGGTGGCGCCTATAACCATCGCAATGGTTTATACGACGCGATCATGCTAAAGGATAATCATATTGCTTTTGCAGGTAGTATTACTAAGGCCGTACAGGCAGCCCGTGAGAAAATCGGTCACACCATTAAAATCGAAGTCGAAATCGAAACAAAAGCTCAATTAGATGAAGCAATTGCAGCCGGTGCAGATATCATTATGTTTGATAATCGTAGCCCTGAGGAAATACGTGAATGGCTCCCAGCAGTTCCCCCACATATCGCAACAGAAGCTTCAGGTGGCATTTCGCTTCATAACTTAAATACCTATGCTGAAACAGGTATTCAATGGATTTCACTCGGAGCGCTAACACATTCAGTAAAAGCCTTTGACATTAGTGCACTTGTACAAACGAAAGGAGCTAATTCCATTGTCCATCACTAGTTTATTACAACAAACATCACTACTACCAGAGCATTACCGTGTATTATCTAAAAATGACATGGAATCTCGCATTATAGCCATAAAAAAGAAATTAGGTAGTAAGCTCTTCATCCCTGGGCATCATTATCAAAAAGATGAAGTAATTCAATTTGCAGATGCAACAGGAGATTCCTTGCAGCTTGCTCAATTATCAGCAGCTAACAAGGAAGCTGAACATATAGTATTTTGTGGCGTACACTTTATGGCGGAAACAGCTGATATGCTCACAACTGAACAGCAGCATGTTTACTTACCTGATATGCGTGCAGGCTGTTCAATGGCAGACATGGCAGACATTTATCAAACAGAACAAGCATGGCCGATTTTACAGGAACTCTTTGGCGATACCATTATCCCTCTAACATATGTCAATTCTACTGCTGCCATTAAAGCATTTACTGGGCGTCATGGTGGAGCCTGCGTAACATCGTCCAATGCAAAAGAAATGGTTAAATGGGCATTTACGCAAAAACCACGTATTTTCTTTTTACCAGATCAACATTTAGGAAGAAATACTGCGTATGATTTAGGAATACCGCTTGAAAATATGGCCGTTTGGAATCCTCATACAAATAAGCTTGAGACAGATCAGTCTCCAGAAAACATTCAAGTCATCTTATGGAAGGGACACTGCTCCGTCCACGAAGGTTTTACAGTTCAGCATACGGAGCTTATACGTCAAGTTCATCCAACTATGCGTATCATTGTTCATCCAGAATGTAATCGTGAAGTTGTTGCTGCTGCAGATGATGCAGGTTCTACAAAATACATTATCGATACGATTAATAAAGCACCGAGTGGTTCTGCATGGGCAATCGGTACTGAAATGAATCTTGTGAATCGGATAATCCAGCAGCACCCTGATAAGCAGATTATCTCTTTAAATAAGAATTTCTGTCCTTGTCTTACAATGAATCGAATTGATCTTCCCCATCTACTTTGGTCATTAGAAAGTATAGAAAAAGGGCAGCCACATAATCGTATTCGAGTAGATGCTCACACTGCTGAAGAAGCACGTAGCTCACTTGAAAGGATGCTTTTTAGAGCATAAATAGCAAAACGTCTACTCATTTCTGGTAGACGTTTTGTCTTATAATTACTGATCTTCTACGTAAGCATATTGTGATCTTCATTAACCTTAGAATCTTAAAAACTATTTTTATACAAAAAAATGCAGTAGATGTAAATTACATCTACTGCATTTCAGTATGACCCGTACGGGATTCGAACCCGTGTTACCGCCGTGAAAGGGCGGTGTCT
>NZ_JBGCCF010000068.1:0-5276 GCF_041262385.1 Lysinibacillus sp. RC46
TTGAGTACGCTTAAAAACAGTTTTTTAGATGCTTGGTAGCTTAAGAATTTCCAATTCCGATGTTTTTTATGGTTGACATATCACCACTGGGCTTATCAACTAGACATTACTGTTAATAAACCTGAGATAAACGATATTCTATATTACTTCAACATTTTTACAAATATCCCTTCTTATTCAACCAACCTGCTCCGTTAGTTGAATAACAGTACACCACTTAATCCATTTAAAAAGCACTGATAAATGGTGCTCTTTATCTTTTCTTAATGCTCCTACTGTGAAATAGTTAGATTTTTGACAAGCTGAAATAAGCATTTGTTCTACCCGATTTTCAAATGCCAAGTTTTTATGTAACTCAAGCCAACGATACCAGTAGAGGTAACTATCCAAATAATACGTACCAACGCCTTGAAATCGTTCCATCCATCCTTTCAAACGGCGATGGAAGTTATTAACGTGTTGTATGTGGAATATCCCTTTTTTTACTCGTTGATTTTGATTAAGATTAATTGTTTCGTGTTTGAGATTTTTTGCTGCTGCAAATTTTTTATAGTTGGTAGCTGTATCCGTGCATAACAAAGAAGAATGGGCTATATAATCCCCCAATAACCCCATCAATTTCTTCTGCTTTCACACGATCTCTACCCGCCATCCTCGCAATAATATTGTTATTTCGATCTTATGCTACAACTACAGCAATTTTCTGATTTGAAATTCCTCGTTTTTCATCCTTTTCTCCTCGTTTTTTTGGTTTACGATGTGTAAATCTACGACCTTTTAAAGATTCACGAAAGAAAGTCTCATCACTTTCAATGATGCCAGATAATTGATTGAAGCCGTGACTTCCTAAAGCATTTAAAATCTTGTGCCTCCAATAAAATGCGGTGGATATATGAATTTCCAAGGAGTCTGAAATTTGTGGTAATGTAACACCGTTTATCATCATTTTAATGTACTTAATCCATTTTTCCGGATAACGCGAACCTGAAAAAGGCGTATTTGTCATATCATTAAATGTTTTCCCACAATCCTTACATAAATATCTCTGTCTAGAACGATATTTACCATTACGTTTTACGGCAGTACTTCCACAATGAAGACAACCTAAACCAGACGAAAATCGAGACTCTTTGATCTTAGGAAGTAATTTTTCCATTTTATTTTCTTCTTTTGGATATAGATCTTGTTTCATTGCCTTAAATAAGGCTAGTTGATCTGCTTTTCCTAATTCTCCAACTGCTTCATATACATATCTCCACATTATTGAACGCCTCCTGAAAATGCATTATATTCAATTCAATATTTTCAAGATAGCAACAATCTATACGAAAACGGCCTTAATATTAAAACGACTGTTGTAATTCAGTTTATGATAGTGAGAGCATATAACAAACAAAAATGACTACTCATCACAAAAGTAGTCATTTTTATTTGTTATTTAAAATTGTAAATCCGCATTTCCCTGATGCTTCATCGTATTGAGTTTTCGTCGTATAAACCATTCTGCAACGAATAAATTGGGCACCCAACATAACCAAGCGATTATAGAGTAGCTAAGATTAAAATGTTCAAATCCAAATAGTACAGTAAACAAGACTAGCCAAATTCTTAAAGTGACAGCTGCAAAGGTTAAAGAATAATTTCTGATCATCCACTTTTGATGATTAAGAACTTTTTTATGTTTAATTTTAGCCAGAGCTTGAAATGCTGTTATCAGCCAAAATATAGCTAAGAAACCAAACCCCAGCTGAGACATTAACCCCCCAGTAGCATAAAAGGCTAAATAAAGCCCCGAAACACTGCCAAATAATATGCCTATCATATAAATTTTCCCCATCGTACGATGACGTTTAATATTTTTATCTCTAAACCTTGAAAATAATGTAAAGGGACCAATGACTAAAGCTACTATAGCAAATATGATATGCAAATAAAGCATTATGTACCAAAATGAGCTCAATGTAGAATTTAACATAAGCTTCAGTTTAACAAACCCTGCTTGATGCGCATCCATGAAGAGATATTGAACAGCGGAATAACCAGATACTAAAATAGCTAAACAAATAAATATAAACCAAGTTTTTTTATGCATCTTTCTATCTCCTAAAATTTTATTTGGTCTTGTTTCAATTCCCCTTCTTCTTCCATAAAAAAATTCCCTCACTACTTTATGCTGTTTGATTTGAGCATATTTTATTTTTTATAGTTTTTTCTTTCCTGTTTATACTGTAACATTTAATTTCACCATAGCCTCTTTCCACCTAATAAGTGGTAAAAATATGTGTGTAAGAGGTTTTATATTTTAAATAAAACAACCATAGCCACTAAGATAGTATAAATATCTAAAGCTGGCTTCGACACTTAAGTAACGATATTTTACATAAATAAAAAAACTACTAGGCTCTGATTTGTTCAGTCACCTAATAGGTCAATTAATTATACAACATAAAAGCTAGTCAAATTCGAGCCCCTGCTCCCAGATAGCTCCCCCATAACCTTATGTATCAGCATCATCTGTTTGCGAAATTTCTTTATATATCATTCTTTGATCGCTTTTTTCTTCAGCTACATTGTACTATTATATTACTCAACTAATTCAACAGTAAGTGTAGTAACGGCCATTGGTGCTGTACCTTGTACTTTTCCGTCATAACCGACTTTTACTTTATCACCAACCTTAAATTTTATGTCGGGATTCTTTGCAAGATTTACATAAACAATTCCATAAACCGCATTATTTTCTGATTCAGTTACATATACTACGGCTTTCCGATCGTTTACCATCTCTTCAATAACCCCTATAAAGGTTGCTTTAACTTCACTTTTACACATAAACAATAAACTACAGCATAGAAGAACTATAACTAGCAAACTAAATGCCTTTTTCAACATATATTCCCCCTAAATCTTGCGTTTGTCCTTTTGATTAATAATACCTCATTCCAAGCAAATGTTTCCATTCACTATTGAAATCCCGCATTTTTTCCGGATTTAAATAAAAAAATGTCTGTGTTATGTTTATTTTTGACGCATGGCATATAGAGCTAATGAAAAGGAACTGGACGTGCTTGTTAGCTTTTTTCTCCACAGAAGATGAAATAACAAATACAAAAAAACCACCCATTTCTGAGCGGTCTACTGTCATCATATTTCTTTTATCATTTACATGGTCCCCATTGTCTTGATTTACGTTTGTTTAATTTTACGGGGAATTCTAAATCCTAAAGCTATAGCTGCACCTATACAGCTAGATAGACATCCTATTATCAAATATATTGAAAGCGGTGATTCACCAATTAGAACAGAAGCTATCCCTCCAATTACCGGAAATAAAGCTACCATGTACCCGCTTTTGGCAGCACCAATTCTTTCAACAAGTTTTAAATAAAATAGCCATGCTAGGAAAGATGCGATCAATGTTAAGTACAGTAAAGCAGATATGTATGTTATTGATGTAGGAATGATGATCTTTTGTCCCTGTGACAATACAATTATAGACATTAAAATACTTCCTACAGCGAAACCAATAGCATTCGAATAAATAGGATCAATCTTTACTCTGGCATTCCTTGCAGAACTTACATCACCAATTGCTGTAAGCACTGTACCTAAAAGTGCAATCATTATGCCTTTTAAAACAGATAAGCTAGAAAAATTACTTAAAGAAGGATAAATGAGAACACAAACACCAAACACCCCTAGTAGCCCTCCCAATAATACACGAGGATGTAGTTGCTCTTTTAAGAAAATACGAAGAGCTAGCGGCGTCAATATCACTTTTAATGAAAAGATTAATGTTACAATTGCTGCTGAGCTTAATATTGTTGCGTAATATAGGCATAAATAACTTAAAGCAAAATTACAAATGCCAAACACAATGATAAAGGGTATATCTTTCTTTGTAGGTACCCCTTTCGGCTTAAGAAACAATACTAGGGCAATAAATAAAAATGCAGTAATAACTAGCCGATAAGTCAAAGATAATTCTAAGCTTACTGGCGTTCCTTGAATTTTCACTGCAATAAAATTAAGCCCCCACACTATTAAACAAAATACATACATTAGATTTGTCACTTTATTTACTATACCTTCTGTCGTTCTTTAATTAACGAAATATCTAAGGAGAATATCCTGTGGCTAGGAAGGAATTCTCTCCTCTTGAAATTATCGCCTAGTATATACTATCATCGCCTATCAAGTTTGTAAAAAGGTTTTTCCATAACCTGCCTCTAAAAGCCCAAGCTTAAAATTAATGAGTACCTGGGTTTCTTTTGCGCAATGGTAGAATTCTTTTCTATACACTACAAGCACTAGTTAATTTTCAATTTGTAAATAACAGGGCGCATATCACGTTTTAATGAGCGCTTAGTCATTGTCTTTTAGTTTTAAATAAGCCAAACTACTTTTATAACTGTAATTTCATACTTATTGTTCTTAAACTAAATCCCATTTTTTCGTATAGCTTAATAGCATTATTCCCTGCGTAAGCACTAAGTCTAACTTCAGAGTATCCTTCCCTCCTCAATTGTTCAATGGCAATATTCATTAATTCTTTGGAAATACCTCTACCTCTATATGTCTCTTTTACAAATAGCTCATAAATAAACCCGTTTAATTGTTCCGTAAATTGGTCTTTATTTTCCCCAATTAGGATCCATCCCATTAACTCATTATTCTCTGTTGCTATCAAATAGTAGCATCCTTTTTTAAGAAGAGGTTCAATTAAGTTTAAAACTTTTTCATTTGTTGCTCTTACTCCGCCCAGTGTACCATCAAATAAAGCTTGTGGTGAAAGAGCTATTATTTCTTCTAGTTCTAAGTTGTTCGGCTTTCTAATTTCCATTTATAATACCTCGCTTCTCAATCTCATATTTAGCTTATTATCAATATACCAATCTTTCATTATAATACCATTTAACTTGTCTTTATTTAAGCAATCAATCGTGATTCACTACTAAGCCTAGAACACGATTTGTAGTAAGTTCTTAGTTTCACAGCACTGTTAAATGCTGTCCTTTTATAATAACCCGTTGGCCACTTCAAAGTTGATTTAACCTCGAACTGAGGTCGATCAATGTTTTCCATTCACAGAATTGAGCTTCAGGAAGCCCACTCCTTCAGAGGTGGGAGGAATGAAGTGCTTTTTTCTTTATAGAACATATGTTTATGTTGTATATTGTGAATAATCAAAAAAAGAAAGGAGTGACGGGTAATGACGAAAGGGAAGAAAGATTGTTTTGTTATAGAACTCAAGTTACTTATAGATACATGGCAAA
>NZ_JBGCCF010000069.1:0-4782 GCF_041262385.1 Lysinibacillus sp. RC46
CCGAACACGGAAGTTAAGCTCTTTAGCGCCGATGGTAGTTGGGGGCTTCCCCCTGTGAGAGTAGGACGTCGCTAGGCAATGTAAACAGTCAGCTGTATGCTGGCTGTTTTTTTTATACAAAATTATACAAATAGTAATAAACCAAGAAGCTTAAATTAGCTTCTTGATTTTTTTTAGTTATTTACTTTAGCAAAAATTAATTTTCAAATAGTTAAATATACTCATTGATGTTTAGATATTTAAGTGTGCTTTTATTAACTTCAATGTAATATTACCCATGGTATAAAAAGTCAAAATTATGGATTTTATAGGTATTATATATTAGAATAGGTAATAGTCATTTTTACATACTTTTATAGATTCTTTTAGGATATGGATATGTAAAAAATATATGGATAGGAGTGTAAAAGTTGATAATACTAGATAGACCTTATGTTTCTGATTTATTAGCGCACACAATTAGTAAGAATAAAATTCCAGTTATCAAATTAAATGAAGTTTTTATACCAAACGAATCTACTATAGATTTAAAAAAGGTAGACGATTTGTTGATTGAATTAGAGAAGAGGAATTGTCCAATTCTCTTTAACTCTGAAAATGGACTTAATATTTTATCAAAATATGCACCTAATCACTATTTAACAACTGTTACAGATATTTTGAAAAATAAAGTTACTTTCAGGAAAACATTAAGTAGACATTATAAAGATTTCTTTTTCACAGAAGTTTCTCTAAAAGAATTAGAAGAATTAGATCCTAGTGCTCTACCTTTCCCTATTATTGTTAAGCCTGTTATAGGATATTCAAGTATAGGTGTACATCGTATTGATAAGGTAGAAGAATATAAAGAAACTATTAAACAACTTAAATTTGAAATGGAAGTTACAAGTTCAGACTATCCAATCGAAGTTATTAATAACCAATCATTTATAATTGAGAAATTAATTGAAGGTGATGAATACGCTGTTGACGTATATTTTACAGAAGACGGGGAACCTGTTATCTTAAATCTTTTTAAAAGAATGTTTAGGCATGAGAAAGACATGAGCGATAGAATTTACTATACGAGTAAGCAAGTAATAAATGAGTCCCTCAACAAAATTCAAGAATTTTTAGGAACTATTTCATCGTTCTTCGCTTTAAAACTTGCCCCTATACATATTGAAATTCGCATCGATAATGAGGGACAGATTGTTCCAATTGAAGTAAATCCACTTAGATTTGCTGGTATCGGTACAAATGAACTTGGCGTTCATGCATATGGTGTAAACGCATGTGAGTACTTTTTTAAACAACAAAAGCCTGATTGGGAAAATATAGTTAATCAAATGGATGATTCAATTTATAGTTTTTGTTGTGCTGAAATAGATGCCTCTATTGATTGTAAGCAAGTTGTATCTATTAATCATGAAGCGTTTAAACTAAATTTTGGTGAAATTTTAGAATATCGGCCAATGAAAGTGAATGAAAGCTCTACCTTTGCTGTAATCTTTCATAAATCACCGGATTTAAATGAGAATACAAGGTTATTGAACTTAGATCTGAATCAATATATTACGTTAAATGAATTGGTATTTGTTTAATAATGATTAATTTTTTTATTACAGTTAGGAGCGTTAATGATGTTTAAAGGTATGACAATTAGAAAGAAAATATTATTAAACGTATTAATGCCTATTGTTGTTATAAGCACAATTTTTAGCTTTGCCATTTTTATTGTAGCTGAACGTTTAATTGATGGGTATATTATTCCTCAGTTTGAAGAGAGCTTAACGATGAAAATGGAGGATTTTGATGAGCTATTTGATAAAGAATTAATCAATAGTGCTAAAACAAACAAAAGTGCATATCAAGAGTTATTGTCTAGAGGAAATGCATTTCAAGAAAAGTATGATTTAGAAAATGTGTATATTATGAGTAAAGTAGATAATAAAGAAGTCATTTTATTTTTAGGCAATGACGATAAGTATTTATCACCACTAGCGTTTACAGATGAACAAAAAGCAGCGCTAGGCACAACTAAAATGGTTACAAGTGATATTTATATAGATGATTACGGTGCCCATAAGTCTACATTTTTACAAGTTCAAGGAACAGATTCTGTCTTAGGATTAGATGAAGATGCAGATTTTATAGTTGATTTAGAAAATTTATTAATAAAAGTATGTGTATTATTAGCACTTATATTTATTGTGGTAAGTGGTATATTAGCATATTTCACTGCTAAAAGAATTTCTAAACCGTTAAATCAACTTGTAGATTACACTAAAGTAATTGCAGCTGGTGATTTAACGCAGGAAATAAAAAATTCAAGTAATGACGAAATTGGTCAGCTTGCATCAAGTTTTAATAGTATGCAAGTACAGCTAAAAGATGTTATAGGGCATGTATCCTCAACAGCAGACTATGTAGCAAATGGGTCTAAAGAATTGACTCAAAGTATAGAGCAAGTGACAGAAATGACTAATCAGGTATCAGCGGCGATTCAGGAAGTTTCAGTAAGTAGCGAAATGGTAACAACTGGGGCTATTCAAAATCAAATTGCGATTAGAGAAATATCAGAGGGTATAGTAGAAATTACGGAATCTACCACGAATGTCTCTGATGAATCTATTAAGACATCTGAAGAATCCAATCAAGGTAATAATGTTATTCAACAATCCGTACAAGGAATTGATTCGATTAACGAGCTTTCAAAAGCCTCTATGCAAATGACAGAACAAATGCATCAACGTTCTAAAGAAGTAGGACAAATTACAAATGTAATTACAAGTATTTCAGATCAAATTAATTTACTTGCACTAAATGCAGCTATTGAGGCTGCTCGTGCAGGTGAATATGGAAAAGGGTTTGCTGTTGTTGCGGATGAAATAAGACATTTAGCAGAACAATCTGCCCAATCTGCTAATGACATTACTAAATTAATCTCTGAAATGCAAAACAATTCTAATGAATCTGTTGACGCTATTACGAGAGTAGTAAATGAAATTGATCAAGAGACTGTCGCAATAAGATTGGCTGGAGATACTTTCCGAAAAATTTCATCTCTAATTTCAAACATTAGTATGCGAACGCAATCAATTGCTTCAACAGTAGAACAAATATCAGCAAGCTCTGAACAAGTATTAGGGACTACTGAGACAACTGTGCAATCATTGGAGCAAACATCAGCAGGTACCCAAAATATTGCTTCAACTATGCAAGAGCAATCTGCTTTTATGGAAGAAATGCTAGGAACTGCTAATCAAGTAAACGAGATGGTTGAAAACTTAAAAGGTCAAATTGCACATTTTAAAATTAAGTAATCTAAGCAATAACATTAACTAAGTTAAAAGGATTAGCTCTATCTTGAACAGAGCTAATCCTTTTACTATTTTTAGATCCGTATGTCAGTATCAAAGTCGTTTGTAAATTCGACAAAATACTCATTGAGTTCGTTCTATTTGTATATAACTCTTTATATAATGTAACGATTACTTGAAAAAGGAGAGGGAATTTTGTGGATTGATGGTGTTTTTTCTGGTGGCGGTTTGAAGGGGTTTGCACTAGTTGGGGCGTATCAAGTACTAGAAGCTGAAAATTTTCGCTTTAAACGGGTAGCTGGGACGAGTGCCGGGGCCATATTAGCTGCTTTTATTGCTGCGGGATATAGCGGAAAAGAAATCCAGACTATGTTAGAAGAGTTGGATGTACCTTCATTATTAGATCAAAGGAAAACTATCTTACCATTCCCGTTTATGAAGTGGGTTAATGTTTATCACCATTTAGGTTTATATAAAGGAAAAGCATTAGAAAAATGGTTTTTTCAAAAATTAGCTGCAAAAGGTGTTTATACGTTCGGAGATTTACCTAGAGATTCATTAAAGTTAGTGGCCTCAGATTTAACAAATGGCAAAATGATGGTGTTACCGGATGATTTACAAAATTATCATATTGATGCGAAAAATTTTTCTGTTGCAAGTGCTTTACGTATGAGTTGTGGTATACCATTTTTCTTTGAACCAGTTACATTAAAAACAGGAAAAGGAGATTCAGTTATTGTAGATGGCGGTGTATTGAGTAATTTTCCGTTATGGGTATTTGATGATAGAGAAGGACGTAAGGTGCGGCCGATTATAGGGCTTAAATTGAGTAGACGTAGAGAAGAACAACACCCACATGAAATTAAAAATGGATTAAATTTATTTGAAGCTTTATTTTCTACTATGAAAGATGCTCATGATGAAAGATATATCTCAAGACGGCATGAAAGAGATATTATTTTCATTCCTGTCGATGATTATAGCGCTACTCAATTTGATTTAGATGAAGAGACTAAAGAAACACTTTTAGAGATTGGAAGAAACCGTACTATTCAATTTTTAAAAGCGTGGCCAAGATTTAAGTTATAAAACTTTTGAAAAAAATGAATAAAACTATTGACGCTCTATGAAGTAGATGATATTATATAAAAGTTGCTGATAAACATGCAACTAGAACAATATAAAAAATAACTGTTTGACAGTATGTGTGAAACATGTTATTATATAAAAGTTAACTCTTAACAAAGAGATGATGATTATAAATGAACCTTGAAAACTGAACAAGCAAAACGTAATCAATAAAGTTTTTAGTAACTAGCCTTGAGTTGGTGAACGAAACGAAATTTTGGACATCAAACATGATGCCAGCAAAACAATTTGAGCTTATCAAATTTCTTTTTATGGAGAGTTTGATCCTGGCTCAGGACGAACGCTGGCGGCGTGCCTAATACATGCAAGTCGAGCGAACAGAGAAGGAGCT
>NZ_JBGCCF010000070.1:0-2959 GCF_041262385.1 Lysinibacillus sp. RC46
AGTTAAGCTCTTTAGCGCCGATGGTAGTTGGGGGCTTCCCCCTGTGAGAGTAGGACGTCGCTAGGCACCTGAAAAAGTCGAGGATTTATTCCTCGGCTTTTTTTCTGTGAAAATAAATAATCCATTGACTTTTGGAAAACAAAAGATATATTGTTACTTTCAAATCAGAGGGAGGCAGTGAAGTATTTTCTAAGGAAATGTTAAAAGATTAATGTACAAGCTCCAGTGGCACCGACAAGGGAAGGTGCCACTGGAGGATATTAGATAAGTAAAAGTCTTTAAAAAACGCTTATACAATATATGCCGTCAAGAAAAAGACGCTAAAACACATCGAACGAAACCAACTATACGCGATGGTGTAACAGTAGCGTAGCCCTATCTGCTATATGCACTGGGTAAGGAGGGATAATGGTATACCCCAACCTTGAGAGCTGTTCAAAACAGAAATGGATTGCGAACGCTTAGTTACTCAGGAATCCCGTCTGACATTAGTCAGTTTGTCCCTTTAGGGGTGGGAGTCTCAAATGTACTTATGCTTAATGACAAGTCAGTCGGCCAAAATTCACGCCTTTAAACACCATCACTTCGATTGGTAAGTATATTTTGTATCCTGATTGTTCAAATCGAATCAAATCATTACCAGAGTACTCTCTGAATGCGAGTGATAGACTTTTTCGTAGTGATGATATATATCTTTTTACGACCGTAGAATTAGGATTCCCTAGTGCAATATCGGGCCAAAGAAATTAATATTTTTTGGCTTGAAATGGGCTGTTCTTGATTTTTAAGAAGAAAGGCTAAGAGTTCTGCTTCTTTTAAACTTAATTTGATTTCATTTTCTCTTGTAATTAAACAGTTATGATGTGAATATAGATTAAGAATACAGCACAGGCTTTCATGCATTTTTTCCAAAGCAATATTAATGGAGTCATCCTTTTCTTCGCGTTGTTGCTTTGTTAACGCTCGCCGTTCATTGCTTAGTTCTTTATACTTTTCGATAAACAACGACCATTCTTTGTTTTTATCAAGTGATTCGGCATGGTCAAATTGTTCCTTTGCACGACGTACTAAGCCAATTTTACTATAGGCACACCCCATTAAAGCAGATAATTTAATTTCTTCTTCCTCTGATATCCCTTGTTCTAATGCTTCATTCGCATAAAACAAAATCGCTTCCCATTTTTAAAAATTGGAATTTATAAAGGCAAGTCTATAGTAAATTTCTGGATGGTCAGGTGTGAGATCAATTACTTGCTTTAATAGTCTCTCAGCTCTTTGCATATTACCGTGGAGAATTTTTTCATTCCTTGCTTGCTCAAGTAATAAATTAGCTTGTTGTTCAGTATAGTGAGCAAAGTTAAAGTGATCTACCCGTCTTAAATCAAGACTAATGCCTTTTTCATACCATTCGTCCGTATCGTTTTCCTCAGATTGCCATATTGTTTGTCTTTCTAGTAAGGCCATTTTTGTTAATGACATCTTCATTCCCCCAAGCTATTGTCATCATCCAATTTTCTAAAGCTGTATAATCTTCTTTATCAACCCATTTTCGTGTTATATTTTTTTGCGTTCGTTTAAAGCACTTTTCTTTGATATCACGAATTTCTGTAGCGTGTGTTTCTAATAAAAACGCCATTTTTAATGTATCTTCATGAATTTTATGCTGACAACATCCCTGTTTGGATGTTGCACGTAGTTCAGCACCAGTAAAGCCATCATATACAACTTTCCAATCATAGTTCAACTTTATATCTTGGAAATAACGTTGCTTTACAGCTACAAACCATGCCGCCATAAATGGTCCTGCAAATTGAAAGCGAGGTGATTTTTTTAGGTGACCGTTACAGCCGGCGTATGTAGCAATACCAGCTAAGTTTGCTGCTTTTACAAAACGAGCCATATTATACTCTAATTGAAATGTATTTATCCGGAATCCGTAATTGCGACATGTGAAAAATCTCCAGTACTGATGATAAGCTGCTGCATCAATCGAGAATGGATCTCCGCCAGCTGTTAAAATCTTTTTCATTTTAATAGTAGGCATTTGGTTTACTAGAATTTCAAGCCCATGTTCGCCATGCATGATAAATGGGATATTTAATTGATTCAGTACAAACTGTACATCCTTAACATCATTTTTATTATTGCCCTTTGAGAACAATAATACATTGTCTTTAACTTTGATAAATAATCCTCGCATTATCAATGCCTCTGCTACTTTTTCTGTTGCTGTCATTAACTCTAAATTTAATATATTCATATTGCCATCTCCCTTTTGTTTTCTTAATCCAATTGTAGCCAAGAGCAGGTTACGACTTTGTAACCGGAAGCAACTAAGTAGAATGCCAGTGATCTCAAAGCATTAAAAGAAACTAAAAAAGTGAAGTAGTAAAAATCACAAGTGTACGCGTAACGAAACAACACGTAACAAACTAAATGCGCTCATTCAGCTGAGCAAGTCCGATAATGTCGATATTAATTATCGATAACTTCTTAGGCAAATAAAAGATTATGAGATTTATGATTCACCGATGATGGATGAACAAATGATACAAAATTTTGCAGAACCGGTTACAGGGAATATAATATAATGTGTTTTAAAATACAGAGTCATTTATGATGTTGGCAATGAAAAAGAAGACAAAAAATGTGGAATTAGGGTTTGTTATCATTTATATAGTAAGTTTCTCAGTGAAATGAAAAACTATATTTTTTTTAGAAAAAGTGTTGACCTTTTTAAATTAAGGGTGTAATATTATACAAGTCGTTAAGATAGCTACTGAAAAAACAATTAAGATAAATAAATTAGTTGTTGACATCTAGCGAACGACATGATATTATATAAGAGTTGCTACTGAGGAAGCGGTAACGAAATGAACCTTGAAAACTGAACAAGCAAAACGTAATCAATAAAGTTTTTAGTAGCTAACCTTGAGTTGGTGAACGAAACAAAATTTTG
>NZ_JBGCCF010000071.1:0-2880 GCF_041262385.1 Lysinibacillus sp. RC46
GAAGGACGGCACTAACACCGATATGCTTCGGGGAGCTGTAAGTGAGCTTTGATCCGGAGATTTCCGAATGGGGGAACCCACTACGTTTAATCGCGTAGTATCTTGACGTGAATACATAGCGTCTTGAAGGCAGACCCAGGGAACTGAAACATCTAAGTACCTGGAGGAAGAGAAAGAAAAATCGATTCCCTGAGTAGCGGCGAGCGAAACGGGAAGAGCCCAAACCAAGAGGCTTGCCTCTTGGGGTTGTAGGACACTCTATACGGAGTTACAAAAGAGCGAGTTAGATGAAGCGACTTGGAAAGGTCCGCCAGAGCAGGTAAAAGCCCTGTAGTCGAAAGTTCGTTCTCTCCTGAGTGGATCCTGAGTACGGCGGAACACGTGAAATTCCGTCGGAATCCGGGAGGACCATCTCCCAAGGCTAAATACTACCTAGTGACCGATAGTGAACCAGTACCGTGAGGGAAAGGTGAAAAGCACCCCGGAAGGGGAGTGAAAGAGATCCTGAAACCGTGTGCCTACAAGTAGTTAGAGCCCGTTAATGGGTGATAGCGTGCCTTTTGTAGAATGAACCGGCGAGTTACGATTACGTGCGAGGTTAAGCTTTAGAAGGCGGAGCCGCAGCGAAAGCGAGTCTGAATAGGGCGAATTAGTACGTGGTCGTAGACCCGAAACCAGGTGATCTACCCATGTCCAGGGTGAAGGTGAGGTAACACTTACTGGAGGCCCGAACCCACGCACGTTGAAAAGTGCGGGGATGAGGTGTGGGTAGCGGAGAAATTCCAATCGAACTTGGAGATAGCTGGTTCTCTCCGAAATAGCTTTAGGGCTAGCCTCGTGATGAGAATACTGGAGGTAGAGCACTGTTTGGACTAGGGGGCCATCCCGGTTTACCGAATTCAGACAAACTCCGAATGCCAGATATTTATACACGGGAGTCAGACTGCGAGTGATAAGATCCGTAGTCAAAAGGGAAACAGCCCAGACCACCAGCTAAGGTCCCAAAGTAATCGTTAAGTGGAAAAGGATGTGGCGTTGCACAGACAACCAGGATGTTGGCTTAGAAGCAGCCATCATTTAAAGAGTGCGTAATAGCTCACTGGTCGAGTGACGCTGCGCCGAAAATGTATCGGGGCTAAACGATTCACCGAAGCTGTGGATTGACATCTACGATGTCAGTGGTAGGAGAGCGTTCTAAGTGCGTTGAAGTCAGACCGGAAGGACTGGTGGAGCGCTTAGAAGTGAGAATGCCGGTATGAGTAGCGAAAGACGGGTGAGAATCCCGTCCACCGTATGACTAAGGTTTCCTGAGGAAGGCTCGTCCGCTCAGGGTTAGTCGGGACCTAAGCCGAGGCCGATAGGCGTAGGCGATGGACAACAGGTTGATATTCCTGTACCACCTCCTCACCGTTTGAGAAATGGGGGGACGCAGTAGGATAGGGTAAGCGCGCTGTTGGATATGCGCGTCCAAGCAGTAAGGCGTGTGTGTAGGCAAATCCGCACACTATAACGTTGAGCTGTGATGGCGAGTCCGTATGGACGAAGTTCCTGATTTCACACTGCCAAGAAAAGCCTCTATCGAGGTGAGAGGTGCCCGTACCGCAAACCGACACAGGTAGTCGAGGAGAGAATCCTAAGGTGTGCGAGAGAACTCTCGTTAAGGAACTCGGCAAAATGACCCCGTAACTTCGGGAGAAGGGGTGCTCTTGAGCGTGCAAGCGCATGAGAGCCGCAGTGAATAGGCCCAGGCGACTGTTTAGCAAAAACACAGGTCTCTGCAAAACCGTAAGGTGACGTATAGGGGCTGACGCCTGCCCGGTGCTGGAAGGTTAAGAGGAGTGGTTAGCGCAAGCGAAGCTGCGAATTGAAGCCCCAGTAAACGGCGGCCGTAACTATAACGGTCCTAAGGTAGCGAAATTCCTTGTCGGGTAAGTTCCGACCCGCACGAAAGGCGTAACGATCTGGGCACTGTCTCAACGAGAGACTCGGTGAAATTATAGTACCTGTGAAGATGCAGGTTACCCGCGACAGGACGGAAAGACCCCGTGGAGCTTTACTGTAGCCTGATATTGAATTTTGGTACAACTTGTACAGGATAGGTAGGAGCCAGAGATCTCGGAGCGCCAGCTTCGAAGGAGGCGTCGGTGGGATACTACCCTGGTTGTATTGAAATTCTAACCCATGCCCCTTAGCGGGGCAGGAGACAGTGTCAGGCGGACAGTTTGACTGGGGCGGTCGCCTCCTAAAAGGTAACGGAGGCGCCCAAAGGTTCCCTCAGAATGGTTGGAAATCATTCGTAGAGTGTAAAGGCACAAGGGAGCTTGACTGCGAGACCTACAAGTCGAGCAGGGTCGAAAGACGGGCTTAGTGATCCGGTGGTTCCGCATGGAAGGGCCATCGCTCAACGGATAAAAGCTACCCCGGGGATAACAGGCTTATCTCCCCCAAGAGTCCACATCGACGGGGAGGTTTGGCACCTCGATGTCGGCTCATCGCATCCTGGGGCTGTAGTCGGTCCCAAGGGTTGGGCTGTTCGCCCATTAAAGCGGTACGCGAGCTGGGTTCAGAACGTCGTGAGACAGTTCGGTCCCTATCCGTCGTGGGCGTAGGAAATTTGAGAGGAGCTGTCCTTAGTACGAGAGGACCGGGATGGACACACCGCTGGTGTACCAGTTGTCTTGCCAAAGGCATCGCTGGGTAGCTATGTGTGGACGGGATAAGTGCTGAAAGCATCTAAGCATGAAGCCCCCCTCAAGATGAGATTTCCCATTACGCAAGTAAGTAAGATCCCTCAAAGACGATGAGGTAGATAGGTTCGAGGTGGAAGTGTGGTGACACATGGAGCTGACGAATACTAATCGATCGAGGACTTAACCAAAA
>NZ_JBGCCF010000072.1:0-2190 GCF_041262385.1 Lysinibacillus sp. RC46
ATTACAAATGCTAAGATCTACATGTACAAACGCACTCACTTAAAGATGTACACTTTTGATTCACTTTCTCGCATACTAATCATGAGGTGATTAGTGTGTACATAACGCTAGATGTTCAAACGAATTTTGAGATTAACAGTCTTTCAGACTTACCAAAATTCAAACAGCTAATGGAGAATTTAAAGATGAAAATTAATAAGAGTCAGTTGGCAAGAGAAATGGGTGTAGATCGACGTACTGTTGATAAATACTTAAATGGATTTACACCAAAAGGAACAAAAGAAAAGACATCTATTATAGATGATTATTATGAAGTGATTGCAGCTTTACTATCAGAAGATTCGAAGCAAGTATTTTATTACCGTCGTGTACTTTGGCAATATTTGAAGGATAATCATGGCTTAGAGTGTGGTAGTTCTACATTCCGTCGCTATATCGCTAAAACGCCTGAGTTCGCAGCTTATTTTACAGATCAAGTACGTATCCCTTCACCAAAAGGAACGACAAGATTTGAAACTCCACCTGGTCAACAGGCTCAATTTGACTGGAAAGAAAGTATTCCGTTTGAAACAAGTGATGGTGAAAAAGTAGAAGTAAACGTAGGTGTACTTGTACTTGGATATTCACGATTCCGTGTCTTTACGCTAACATTGCGCAAAACACAAGATATTTTATTTTCATTTTTAACAGAAGCTTTTGAAAAAATTGGCGGTGTTCCAAAAGAAATTGTAACGGATAATCCAAAAACGATTATGGATGAACCACGAACAGAATATAGTTCAGGAAAAGTAAACAGCCGGTTCGAAGCATTTGCGAAGGATTTTGATTTCAAGGTAAGACCGTGTATTGCGGGACGTCCTCGAACAAAAGGTAAAGTAGAAACACAGATGAAATTTATAGATGAAATCCATGCGTATCAAGGTCAATTGACCTTAGAAGAGTTATATCAGTTTATTGAAAAATTGATGAATCGTATTAATCAATCTTTTCACCAAGGCTCTGGAAAAATACCTGTATTTGCATTAGAAAAAGAAAAGAGCTCCCTTCTTCCGCTACCAACAGAAAAAATCAGGAACTCTTATCGTATCAAGCATCAGCTTGTACAAGTGAATACATCAAGTATGATATCCTACAAAGCCAACCAGTATTCAGTCCCCACCAAGTACATTGGGCAAAAAGTTGGGATACAAATACATGATGATCAATTATGGATTTATTATAACATGGAGTGCATTGCACAACATCCTATATCTAAACGAAAATTAAATATTCGTCCTTCGGATTACAAAGAAACGTTGCAAGTTTCTGCACCTCATTATCCAGATATTGATGCTTTAGCAAAAAATAATCTAAAAGCCATTGGAGAGGTGTATGAAACATGATACAGCAAACAAACTATCAGCAGCTTCTAAAGAATCTAGAGTATTTAAAATTAAAGCAGATGATCACACATCTAGATGAAGTGGTAGACTTCAGTGTTCATAATCAATTATCGTTTATTGATACGTTGATTAAGCTAACAAATTATGAAATTGATTTACGTGAGCAAAATATGATTCATGCGATGGTAAAAGTGGGCGCATTTCCTAACTTAAAAGAAATAAAGGATTTTGATTTTGACTTCCAACCATCGATAAATCCGCAGCAAATTCATGATTTTACTACACTGCGTTTTATTGAAAGTAGTGAAAACATTGTATTTTTAGGTCCAAGTGGCGTTGGCAAAACGCATTTAGCCTCGGCAATCGGTATCGCAGCTGCAAAAAAACGTACAAGCACGTACTTTGTGAAATGCCACGATTTGATTCAAAACTTAAAAAGGGCTCGCCTAGAAAATCGTTTAGAGAGCCGTTTGAAGCATTACACAAAATATAAGTTACTTATTATTGATGAGATTGGTTATTTACCGATTGATCCGGAGGATGCAAAACTATTCTTCCAGTTAATCGATATGCGTTATGAAAAACGTAGCACTATTTTTACGACAAACGTTAACTTCAAGTCCTGGGACGAAGTGTTCCAGGAGCCTAAATTAGCCAATGCGATTTTAGATCGTATTTTACATCACGCAACAGTTGTCACAATCGTCGGCAATTCATATCGTTTGAAGAACCACCTAGCTCCAGAAGGTGAGTAATTTTATACACAATTAAGTGAGCGTTTTTGTACATAGATTAGTTGACATTTGTA
>NZ_JBGCCF010000073.1:0-2002 GCF_041262385.1 Lysinibacillus sp. RC46
AAGCCCAGTGGTGATATGTCAACCATAAAAAACATCGGAATTGGAAATTCTTAAGCTACCAAGCATCTAAAAAACTGTTTTTAAGCGTACTCAAATAAACCTCGCATTTTTCGCGCAAAAAAAGGGCGTAAATGGAAGTCGATTTAAAAGTTTGAAAGAAAGAGAATGAGTAAATTTACTCTCTCCTTTCAGTTGGTATGTACAGCTGATTCGTGCGTAGTAGCGAATGCACGAGGCGTACAAGTTTTCTAGCGGTTAAGACGAGAGCACGTTTGTGTTGATTTTTCGTAACTTCATTAAATTTCTTTTGATAAAAGGCTTTATATTCAGTGTCATGTTTTCGTATGGCATCAGCGGCTTGAACGAGATAGTAGCGTAAATACTTATTCCCGGTTCGCACACGATGGGTGTTTTCTGATTCATACTCACCTGATTGATATTGTGACCATACAAGTCCTGCGTATTTCGCTAAAGCGTGATGATCATCAAAACGCTTAATGTCACCAATTTCAGAGAGTAATCCCGCTGCGTACACGGGTCCGATGCCTTTTACCGATGTTAATGTTTGGGTGAATCCTTTCATCATGCGCTCGATTTCTTTATCTAAGCGCTTGACTTGGGCTTCCATATGGCGAATCGTACTTAAAATCACAGATAGCGATAAATTCACGGGATCCGCCATCATCTTGTCTAGACGATAGGAGTTGCGTGCCAGCTTTTGAAGATATTTTGCGATTTCTTCTGGTTCCGCAAAACGATTCTTGCCCTTATCTTGTAAGAACTCTACAAGCTCTTCTAGTGGCATTTCTGCAATCATTTCAGGGTCGAGCTCTTCAATGACGGCTAAACTCGTCGTACCAAATGTGTTAGAGAACGGGTTATCTTGGCGTAAGCCACTAAATTTTAAAAACAGTTGATTCATCATGTACGTTTTATTACGCGCAATTTCATGCATCATGTGAAATCGTGTACGTGTTAAACGGCGAAGTGCCTCGTGTTGAAGAGTTTCTTGCATTTCATATGGCAAACGTCCAAAGCGTAGATGATCCGCAATAACCCAGGCATCAATCCGGTCGTTTTTCGGTAACGTATCGTAGCCTTTTTTAAAGCGTGCTACTTTTCGAGCATTGAGCATAAACACCGCTGTTTGAAACAAGGGTGCATAGCCCTGTAATTGATTTTTCAAATAATGGGCTAGATGCCAACTATATTGGTCCGTTGACTCCATCCCAATTTTTAATTGTGTGAGCTGATTCTTTTCCGCTGTTTTTAAAAGCTTTTGAATCAAGGTGTTCGCACCTTCTACATCATTAGAAACAGAAAAATCAGCAAGCGAATGACCCTCGCCATGCATGAATTGGACATGATGGGAGCGCATACTCACGTCGATACCGACTAGCATTTGTGACATGCCAATCACCTCCTATAGTGGGAATAATCAAGATTGTCTCAGACCTGGGTGCCCAGTCGAATCATCGATGTCTGCCTCGTGATGAGCAATCAAAGTGAAGAAGACCATAATGAGCGCTACACTCTCTTCTCCAACAACGTCGCAGCCAGTGGTTAGACCTTCAATAATGAACGATGGGTAGCAGGCTTTTTAAGCAGTGCACAAAAAGTGCCCGCAAGGGGGAATAGCTATTTCCTGCGTCAACCTTGTCCGTTCCATTGTCTCATGGGCACAGTCTGAGTGAAATAAAAGCTGAAATAAAAAAAGGACGAAGTACTAAAATGGAGCCTCCTCCATCCTTCGCCCAAACGATATAAAATTGGATAACAAAAATAAGCAGGTAAGCACCTGTTAGCTATACTATTTTGAATGGTTAAAATGGAAGTTTCCTTTTGGTCCCTCGTGTAAACCAGGGTCAAACAGGTAAAACATAAAAAAAGAGTGAGGGAGCCAAAAGGCGACTATCTCCTATAGGAAATCCAACAGATTCCCCAGTTGTCCGGATCAACTGGAAATTCTATCGGAAAGAGCTCTTACTACTAATATACGAGG
>NZ_JBGCCF010000074.1:0-1825 GCF_041262385.1 Lysinibacillus sp. RC46
AGAGGCTGGGACAAAACCCATCTCTAAACTAAAAAGCCGGCGAAATTTTACGATCAGTAAAATTTCACCGGCTTTCAATTTTTTTCATAAAAAATAAGGACCACTTCTGATAAAATTAAGTCACCACAACAAAATTATACAGAAAGAAGGATCCTTATGTTTAAAGATTATAACATGAATCAATTAATTTTACCTTTAGATTTAGAAGTGAAGTTACAAAAGAATGATATTGCCTTCCATGTCCACCATTTAGTTGAAAGTATACCACCTGAAGCGTTTGAATCGTTCCTTCGAAATGAGGGCTGTCCTGCCTACCATCCACGCATGATGCTTAAAATTATTTTATGTGCTTACACGCAATCTGTCTTTTCAGGGCGCAAAATTGAAGCGCTTATAAAAGATAGCCTTCGGATGATGTGGCTAGCTCAAGGATACGAACCAACCTACCGCACAATCAACCGATTTCGTGTCCAACCAGAGGTGAAAGAGTTGATTCGTCAATGCTTCGTTCAATTCCGCTGCCAGCTGGTACAGGAAGAATTAATTGACCAGGAAGCTATTTTTATTGATGGAACAAAGATTGAAGCGAATGCGAACAAATTTACATTCGTGTGGAAAAAATCGATTGAGAAATATTATAACGGACTAATTGAAAAGTCAAACCAGCTATACGACGAGCTGCTTGAAAAAGAAATTATGCCAGAAATTGAACGGGAAAATGAAAAGGAATTGGCATTGGAAGACCTCGCTCAAATGGTCGAAAAAGTAGATGAAGTGATTTCCGAATATGATCGAAAAATTGAGGACTCATCGGATGTAGCAGAGCGAAAAGCTTTAAGAACGGAACGAAAATTCCCAAAGCAAGCTCGCAAAAAATTAATCGACTATATTGAACGCAAACTAAAATATCAAAGAGACTTCGAAATCTTTGACGAACGAAATAGTTATTCGAAAACAGACCCGGATGCGACATTTATGCGTATGAAAGATGACTATATGAAAAATGGTCAATTGAAGGCTGGTTATAACATACAAGTGGCAACAGAAGGTCAGTATGCGCTTGCCTACAGCATTTTTCCGAACCCAACGGATACACGTACATTAATCCCATTTTTAGATGAAATTGAACAACATTATTTTAAGTTACCAAAACACATCGTCGCAGATGCCGGATATGGCAGTGAACAAAATTATGATGATATCCTTTCGAATCGTAAGCGAGAGGCCTTAATTACATACAACATGTATATAAAAGAACAGAAGAAAAAGTATAAGCAAAACGAATTCAATACAGCAAACTGGGATTATGATGAAGAACATGATCGATACACTTGCCCAAATCAACAACAGCTTGTATTTAAATATCGTTCTACGAAAACGGACAAGTATGATTTCACACGTGAGTTTAAGGTATACGAATGTGAAGACTGTTCCGGATGCCCCTTCCGTTCATTATGTACAAAAGCAAAAGAAGGAAATAATCGTAAGTTAATGGTGAATGAGAAGTGGGAACAACAAAAAGAATATGTGAGAGCAAAGCTTTCAGAAGAAAAAACGAGTACCATTTATCGTCAACGCAAAATTGACGTGGAACCAGTTTTTGGATTCTTGAAGGCTAATTTGCGTTTCACTCGATTTTCTGTACGAGGAAAATCGAAGGTTGAAAATGAGATGGGCCTCGCATTAATGGCCGTGAATTTAAGAAAATTCACAGCCATTAGCTAAGAGCTATATGGAGACAACATAAAAAATAGAGAAATCCGAATTTGAATTCATTCAAATTCGGATTTCTCACTAATTGAAGCTAGTTATGTCCCAGCCTCTT
>NZ_JBGCCF010000075.1:0-1406 GCF_041262385.1 Lysinibacillus sp. RC46
TGGATGTATTATAGATAAGTGGACATACCTCGGTTAAATCAATAGAATTGAACATAAGAGAGGACGTGTCCGACCATGAGTCAAAAAAAGTACAATAAAGAATTCAAACAAACAGTAGTCGAACTTTATCGTTCGGGTACACCGGTCAATCAACTAGCTAGCGAATATGGTGTGTCAGAAGTCACAATTTATAAATGGATTAAACTCCATTCTCCAATTGAAGGAACTGGGGAGTTAACTGCAGCTGAAGTAGCTGCTATTCAGAAGGAAAACCTTCGCTTAAAACAAGAGGTAGATATCCTAAAAAAGGCTATGACCATATTCGCGCAAAAATAGAAGACCAAGAACTGATCGACCACATTACAAAAGAAAGCGAGCATCAACCCGTTCAATTGATGTGTCGCATTTTAAAAATGCCTAAAAGTACGTATTATCAATCATTTCACAAAAAGCCGAACAGCTATCATGTCGCCAATGAAAAGCTACTCGCTCGTATTCGCGTTATTCATAAGGAAAGTGACGGCCGTTATGGTGCACCGAAAATATTTCAAATCCTTAAACAAGAGGGCTATACAGGCAGTATTGATCGCGTTCAACGAATTATGAGAAAAGCAGGCATTCGTTCAAACATTACAAAAAAGTACCGTCCGACGCCAACGCAGAAACCAGTTGAAGAGCGTGAAAACGTGTTGGGACAAGACTTTACAACCGAAAACATCAATGAAAAATGGGTGGCAGATATTACGTATATCCACACAGTAAATGATGGTTGGTGTTATTTGGCGTCGGTATTAGATTGTCATACAAAGAAAATTGTTGGATATAAATTTGGTCGTAAAATGACGGTTGACCTAGTCTTAGAAGCACTTGATAACGCAGTAGCCGCGCAAAATCCAGCGCCAGGACTCATTATACACACGGATTTAGGTTCTCAATATACAAGTGAAGCTTTTGGCGAGCGCTTACAGAAATACGAAATGATCCCATCATTCAGTCGAAAAGGTTGCCCATATGACAATGCGTGCATCGAATCATTTCACGCAACACTCAAAAAAGAAGAAGTATACCGAACGCGCTACAGCCACTTTGAAACCGCACGTGTAGCTTTATTTAAGTACATCGAAGGCTGGTACAATCGCAAGCGAATCCATGGTAGCATTGGTTATTTCACACCCGATGCATATGAGATAATGTGCCGAGTAGCAGCGTAAAAAGGGGACAAAGAAATCTACCCCTCCACATTTTCGGGCGCAACCTCCATGCATTTTCCGCTCTACATCCCGAGTAGGCGGTCAAAGGCTCTTTTCACTTTGACGGTCTACTCGGGATGTGGAACACTCCAAAAATGGACGTTGCGCAACACAAAAAATTAACTTGAGTGTGTCTACAATCTTGACGTAGATCCA
>NZ_JBGCCF010000077.1:0-1222 GCF_041262385.1 Lysinibacillus sp. RC46
ACTGGAGGAGGTAGAGGGATTCGAACCCCCGCGCGGTGTTACCCGCCTGTCGGTTTTCAAGACCGATCCCTTCAGCCAGACTTGGGTATACCTCCGTAATTATATAAATGGTGGACCTTGCAGGACTCGAACCTGCGACCGGACGGTTATGAGCCGTCTGCTCTAACCAACTGAGCTAAAGGTCCTTTAAGATGGCGGCAGAGGGGATCGAACCCCCGACCTTACGGGTATGAACCGTACGCTCTAGCCAGCTGAGCTACGCCGCCAGGATCTTTATACTGGTTATCTTTTATGGTGGAGCCTAGCGGGATCGAACCGCTGACCTCCTGCGTGCAAGGCAGGCGCTCTCCCAGCTGAGCTAAGGCCCCATAAAATGGTCGGAATGACAGGATTCGAACCTACGACCCCTTGGTCCCAAACCAAGTGCTCTACCAAGCTGAGCTACATTCCGATAAATATTAATTTGGCGCGCCCGACAGGAGTCGAACCCATAACCTTCTGATCCGTAGTCAGACGCTCTATCCAATTGAGCTACGGGCGCTAATGATTAAAATAAAAAATGGTGCCGAGGGCCGGAATCGAACCGGCACGGTAGTCACCTACCGCAGGATTTTAAGTCCTGTGCGTCTGCCAGTTCCGCCACCCCGGCACATTTGGAGCGGAAGACGAGGTTCGAACTCGCGACCCCCACCTTGGCAAGGTGGTGTTCTACCACTGAACTACTTCCGCATGTGCATAAGATTTATTTATCCTGGCAATTATGAAATTTTAAAAATGGTGCGGGTGAAGGGAGTCGAACCCCCACGCCTTGCGGCGCTAGATCCTAAGTCTAGTGCGTCTGCCAATTCCGCCACACCCGCATATTTTGTTGGCAATTTAAATGGTGAGCCATGAAGGACTCGAACCTTCGACCCTCTGATTAAAAGTCAGATGCTCTACCAACTGAGCTAATGGCTCAAAACTATGGTGCCGGCGATAGGAGTCGAACCCACGACCTACTGATTACAAGTCAGTTGCTCTACCAACTGAGCTACACCGGCGAATGGTGGAGGATGACGGGCTCGAACCGCCGACCCCCTGCTTGTAAGGCAGGTGCTCTCCCAGCTGAGCTAATCCTCCTGGGTATTATGCCTAGCGACGTCCTACTCTCACAGGGGGAAGCCCCCAACTACCATCGGCGCTAAAGAGCTTAACTTCCGTGTTCGGTATGGGAACGGGTGTG
>NZ_JBGCCF010000078.1:0-1117 GCF_041262385.1 Lysinibacillus sp. RC46
TGGGAATCGAACCCACGAATGCCTGAACCACAATCAGGTGCGTTAACCACTTCGCCACAACCGCCATATTATTATATTTTATTATTTTAAATTAATTGGCAGGGGCAGTAGGAATCGAACCCACACCAAAGGTTTTGGAGACCTCTATTCTACCGTTGAACTATGCCCCTATTAAATTAAAACTGGTGGAGGGGGACGGATTCGAACCGCCGAACCCTAAGGAGCGGATTTACAGTCCGCCGCGTTTAGCCACTTCGCTACCCCTCCGGGAAAGTCATGGTGCCGGCGATAGGAGTCGAACCCACGACCTACTGATTACAAGTCAGTTGCTCTACCAACTGAGCTACACCGGCAAAAAAATTTGATGGGTCAGGACGGAATCGAACCGCCGACACTTAGAGCTTCAATCTAATGCTCTACCAACTGAGCTACTGACCCATATTCTTTTAAAAAATGGCGGTCCCGACCGGGATCGAACCGGCGATCTCCTGCGTGACAGGCAGGCATGTTAACCGCTACACCACGGGACCATTTTGGTTGCGGGGGCCGGATTTGAACCAACGACCTTCGGGTTATGAGCCCGACGAGCTACCACTGCTCCACCCCGCGATAATAAGGTGATTTATTTAAATAATGGTGGAGGATGACGGGCTCGAACCGCCGACCCTCTGCTTGTAAGGCAGATGCTCTCCCAGCTGAGCTAATCCTCCATCTGGGTATTGAAAAATGGTGACCCCTACGGGATTCGAACCCGTGTTACCGCCGTGAAAGGGCGGTGTCTTAACCACTTGACCAAGGGGCCATCGTTTGGAATGATAAATCCTTAAAGTGCTGGCGGAGAGTAAGGGATTTGAACCCTTGAGACAGTGTTAACCGCCTACACGATTTCCAATCGTGCTCCTTCGGCCACTCGGACAACTCTCCAAGAATGGCTCCGAAGGCAGGACTCGAACCTGCGACAACCTGATTAACAGTCAGGTGCTACTACCAACTGAGCTACTTCGGAATAATTTTATCATATAGCCTAGCGACGTCCTACTCTCACAGGGGGAAGCCCCCAACTACCATCGGCGCTAAAGAGCTTAACTTCCGTGTTCGGTATGGGAACGGGTGTGAC